>CADBMU010000018.1 GCA_902795845.1 uncultured Erysipelotrichaceae bacterium | reverse complement strand
GACTTTGATAATTTTTTAAATGAAGCAAGAATTATAGAGAGAAGTGAAAATAATGAATAATGAAAATAAAACAAATATAAATTGGTTTCCAGGTCACATGGCTAAAACTAGAAGATTAATTCAAGAAAAATATAATTTAATTGACATAGTATATGAACTTGTTGATGCTAGAATTCCATATTCTTCTAAGATTAAAGATATTTATAATTTGATTCAAGGGAAACCAAGAATTATTATAATGACAAAAAAAGATCTATGCGATTTAAGAGCTACTAGTTATTGGGTATCATATTATGAAAATATGGGTGCTAAAGTAATTTTAGCTGATTTAAATAATAATGATGACTATAAAAAAATAATAGATGTTACTCATGAAATGATGCAAGAACTTCAAGAAAAAAGAATAAATAAAGGTCTTAAAGAGAAAGAAATAAGAGCTTTAGTGATTGGAATACCAAATGTTGGTAAATCAACTTTAATTAATAAAATGGCTGGGAGAAAAGTAGCAGTTACAGGTAACAAGCCTGGTGTAACTAAAAATTTAGTTTGGCTTAAAACATCTAGTGATATCTTATTATTAGATACACCAGGTATTTTATGGCCTAAAATGGATAATGAAAAAGTTGCTTTAAATTTAGCAGCTACTACTGCTATAAAAGAAGAAATATTACCAATGGATGATGTTGCAATTCATATTTTAAATATGTTACATGATTATTATCCTAAAATTTTAGAAGAACGTTATGGAATAAATAATGTTCGTGATATAGAAAAAGCTTATGAAACTATTGGTAAAAGAATTGGTGCAATGAAAAATAATGAAGTTGACTATGATAAAGTCTCTACTAGAATAGTTAATGATATGAAAAATGAATATATTAAAGGAATAACATTTGATAGAAAGTAAAATATGAAAAAGAAGTTAGAAAAAGAAGAAATAGATTTATTGAAATATGAGAAAGAATTATATAATAATGGCATAGAATTAATAGCAGGTGTTGATGAAGTAGGACGTGGGCCTTTAGTTGGTCCAGTTGTAGCTGCAGCAGTAATACTTCCTAAAAATTATAAATTAGAAGGACTTACTGATTCTAAAAAATTATCAGAAAAGAAAAGAGATTTATTTTATGATATTTTAAATAAAGATGCTATATCTATTGGAGTAGGGGTAATTGATGCTAAAATTATTGATGAGGTAAACATTTATGAAGCTAGTAAACTTGCTATGTATGAAGCAATTTCTAAATTAGATATAAAACCTGAACATGTCTTAATCGATGCAATGCCTCTTAATTTAGAAATGCCTTCAACTAGTATAATTCATGGGGATGCACAATCATTATCAATAGCAGCTGCAAGTGTTATAGCAAAAGTAACAAGAGATAGAATGATGTATGAACTTGATGAAAAATATCCTATGTATGGATTTAAAAAACATAAAGGTTATCCAACTAAAGAACATTTACAAAATTTACAAAAATTTGGACCTTTAGAAAATTATAGGTTTACATATAAGCCAGTAAGTGATTTAATAATAAGAGGCGGCGAAGTGAATAATGAAAAAAATATTAACAAATAATATCTTAAAAAATTATTTAATTTTAACAATTAGTTTGTTTGGAATAGAAATGATTTTTAAAGCAGTAGAAAATACTTCTGTGTTAGATTGGTCTAGTTTAAGAATATTTATGGGAATATCTATTATTTCTTTATTTTTAAGTATATTATTATCATTTTGCAAAAAATGGATAGCTAATATTTTTACATTTTTAATAGTAATAATTGCAACAATTTATGCAATAGCTCAAGCAGGATTTGAGAATTATTTGGGAGTATATATTTCTATTAATACTTCTAGTCAACTTGGAGCTGTTAAGGAATATGTTCGTGATTATATAGCAAGTTTTAATGGTATTTTCTATATAATTACAATACCTTTGGTATTATTGATAGTTTATAAAATATTAGAAAAATTTATTTTAAAAGATAAAAAGCTCAATATTTATACAAAAAAAGAAGATAATATAGCAAGAATTGTTGCTTTAGTATTTTTAGTACTTTTTAGTGGTTTTTATTATGCCTCATTAAGTTTAAAATTTATGCAAAATGAAATTCAACTAGTTAAAACAAAAACTTTATTTAAAAATCCAAGCAATCCAAATATTGCTGTAAATCAATTTGGGGTAGAAATGTTTGGAATTCTTGATATTAAAACAGCATTATTTCCTGTTAATGAAACAAGTAATGAAGTTAAATTTGTAAGTAAAAATAATGGTAATACTGAAATTACTGATTATACAAGAACAATTGATGATACGTCATGGCAAAATTTAAATAATAATGAAGCTAATATAGATTATAAAACTTTAAATAATTATTTTATGTCACGCAATATTACTGATAAAAATGAATATACTGGAATGTTTGAAGGTAAAAATTTAATTGTAATCATGATGGAATCAGTTAATAATATATTATTAGATGAAAATATTTATCCAAATTTTGCTAAATTATATAAAAATGGTTGGTATTGGGAAAATGCTTATTCACCAAGAAATTCATGTTCTACAGGAAACAATGAAATGACAGGTATGATAAGTTTATATAGTATTTATAGAACATGTACTGCCAATGTATATATGAATAATAAATATGAAGAAAGTATTTTTGGATTATTTAATAACAAAGGCTATACAACAACTTCATATCATGATTATACAGAAAAATATTATTATCGTTCTACTATTCATAAAAATATGGGAAGTAGTAAATATTATGGAGTAAGCGATTTAGGTATTTCATATAATAATGAATATAAAGAATGGCCAAGTGACGTATCATTAATGGATAAATCTAGTGAGATATTTACTCAAAATTCACCATTTATGGCTTGGATTACAACTGTTAGTCCTCATCAACCATATTATTCTGATAGTGAACTTTCTAAAATATATTATGACTCATTTGCTAATACTGGATATCCATCTAATGTAAAAAGATATATGTCAAAATTAAAAGTATTGGATGACTCATTAGGGGAACTTTTAAAAATATTAGAAGAAAAAGGTATTCTTGATGATACTGTTATAGTTTTATATGCTGATCATTATCCTTATGGTTTAACTAATTCTGATATTTCAAAAGTACTTGGTGATGGTATTAATAAATATAATGAAGTAGATAGAACACCATTTGTAATTTATAATTCAAAAATGACTCCAAAGACATATAGTGAATACACTTCATATGTAAATGTACTTCCAACAGTAGCTAACTTATTTAACTTAGATTATGATCCAAGACTTTATATGGGAACTGACTTATTGTCATCAAGTTATCAAAATAGAGTAGTGTTTGCTGATGGATCATGGCAAACTCCAGTTGGATTCTATTATGCATCTACTGGTAGAATGTCATACTTTAATGATGCTAGATATACTAATGATGAAATAGTTAATATTAATACTGATGTCGATAATATGATTAAGTATAGTAATTTAGCAATAAAAACAAATTATTTTGAACATTTATTTAATGAAAAGAAAAAATACGAAGTAAATACTGAAGATTAGAAAGGAAATATATGAAAAACTTAGTTATAGTGGAATCTCCTCATAAAAGCAGTACTATTGAAAAATATTTAGGTAGGGATTATAAAGTAGTTGCAAGTGTTGGACATATAAGAGACTTAGCAACTAGTGGTAAATTTGGTTTAGGAGTCGATGTAGAAAATGATTTTAAACCGAATTATATTCCTATAAAAGGAAAGAAAAAATTGATTACAGCATTAATTAAAGATGTAAAAAATAGTGATAAGATTTATCTTGCAACTGACCCCGACCGTGAGGGAGAAGCAATATCTTGGCATTTAAAAGAAGCTTTAGATATAAATGATAAAGATTATGAAAGAATAGTTTTTAATGAAATTACTAAAAATGTTGTTTTAGATTCTTTTAATAATGCTCGTAAAATAGATATGGATTTAGTAAAAAGTCAAGAAACAAGAAGAATCTTAGATAGAATAATAGGATTTAGATTATCCAAATTAATGCAATCAAAAACTGGTGGTAAGAGTGCAGGACGTGTACAAAGTGCAGTTTTAAAACTTATTGTTGATCGCGAACGTGAAATAGAAAACTTTGTAGAAGAGGAATATTATACTATTGAAGCAGACTTTAATGATTTTAAAGCAGAATTAGATAAATATAATGGCAAAAAAGTTGAAATAAAATCTTTAGTAGAAGCAGATAATATATTAAATAAATTATCTAAATCATTTAATATTGAATCATGTAAAACCCAAGAAAAAACTAAGGCATCTAAACCAGTGTTTAAAACTTCTACACTTCAACAAGCTGCAGTAAATAAATTAGGTTTTCCTTCATCAAAAACAATGAGTATAGCTCAAAAATTATATGAAGGAATTGATTTAAAATCAGAAACTGTCGGATTAATAACATATATGCGTACAGATTCAGAAAGAGTTTCACCAGTATTTATAAATGAAACATTTGAATTTATTAAAAATAATTATGGTCAAGACTATGTTGGAGTTGTTAAAAAAACTAAGAAAAAAGAAACTGATCAAGATGCTCATGAAGGTATAAGACCAACTAGTATCAAAAGAACTCCAGAAAGTATTAAGAGTTTTTTATCTAATGATGAATATAAATTATATAGTTTAATTTATTATCGTGCACTGGCATCTTTAATGGCTAATGCTAAGACTAATGCAACAACTTTAATTCTTGAAAATAATGGTTATAATTTTAAAGCTACAGGTAGTGTAGTAACTTTCGATGGATATTTAAAAGTATTTAGTTCTTATGAAGATACAAAAGATGTAGTATTACCAAATTTTGCTAATTATGAAAGTAAGGTATTAGTAGCTAGTAAGATTGATAAAATACAACATTTTACAAAACCATTACCACGTTATACTGAAAGTTCTTTAATTAAAGAAATGGAAGAATTAGGTATTGGTAGACCAAGTACTTATGCAAATACATTGAAAACTTTAAAAGATCGTAGCTATGTTACTTTGATAGAAAAAAAATTCCATCCAACTGAGATTGGTATAAAAACTACAGATAAGCTTCAAGAATATTTCTCATCAATAATTAATGTTGAATATACAGCTAAAATGGAAGATGATTTAGATTTAATAGCAGAATCTAAAGAAAATAATGTAAAAGTTCTAAAAGATTTTTATAATGAATTTGAACCACTTGTAGAAGATGCCTTCACAAATATGGAAAAAGCGGAGGCAGAAAAAACTGGCGAAGTATGTCCAAATTGTGGTAGTGATTTAGTAATTAGAAATGGAAGATATGGTAAATTTGTAGCTTGTTCTAATTATCCTGAATGTAAATATATTAAAAAAGAAGAAAAGATAGTAGAAAATTTAGCAAAATGTCCTAAATGCGATGGAAATATCATCGAAAGAAAAACAAGAAGAGGTAAAGCTTTTTATGGATGTAGCAATTATCCAAAATGCGATTATGCATCTTGGTATAAACCAACTGGAGAAATATGTCCAAACTGCAAGGATTTACTTGTTGAAAAGAAAAAAGAAATAGTTTGTAATTCATGTGATTACAAAAAAGAAAATTAATCTCATTGTAGTTGAGATTTTTTTAAATATCAATTGACTTGATTTCAATTTTAAATAATGGTAAAATATATTTTCGAGGAGTGATAATTATGAATTTTGCAATAAAATTAAATCATAATTCTTATTATCCATTATGTAGAGAATTTTTGGATATAATGAATGAAAATGATAGTTTTAATTCTCTTGAAGAAATTGATAATTTTACCTTAAATCATACAAAATTAGACATTATGGAATCATTAAAAAGAAGTAATATTTGTTTTCCAACAGATATTATGAGTAATGAATTAGTTATATTTTATGTTGATAATAAAAAGTATCGCGAATTGAAGGTTTATACTGCTGATGATTTGGAATATATAAATTTAGATTTAGTAAATTTTATAAATGAAAATATTAATGATAAAAGTATTATAAATCAAATTTGTAATTATTTTGAAAATAAAAATCATAATCCTGAAGAATTAAAAGAATTTGATAATATTTTAAAAAATGGAAGTTTAATTCAAATATATAATTCTTTAAGTAATTTAACTTATTATTCCAAAAGATTATTAAAAGGATATATTTATAATAAAATAATATGTAAAAATAGAACAAAAAAATTAGAATTAAAATAGTTACTTTGGTAACTTTTTTCTTTTTTTAAAATGTGATAAACTATATACAGTGATAATATGAAAGAGAAATTTTTAGAAAAATTAAAATATGAATATAATTATTCTGATTTAACAATTAATGGTTATGATTATGAAATAACTAAATTTTTAGATTATCTTAATGATAACCATTTGGATTATAGAAAGATAAATCTTGATATGATTAGAAATTACTTAAAATACTTAGATAATTTAAAATACAAAAAAAATAGTGTTAGTAAAAATTTAAGTTCTTTAAGGAGCTATTATAAATTTCTAACTGAAGAAAAAGTTATTTTGAATAATCCTTTTAAAAATATCTCTAATCCCAAAAAGGATAAAAAATTACCCGATTTTTTAAATTATGAAGAAATAAATAAATTATTTGATTGTGCTGATACTACAACCACTTTAGGACTTAGAAATAGATGTATATTAGAAATTTTATATGACACTGGTATTCGTGTTTCAGAACTCGTTAATTTAAAAATTAGTGATATTGAATTTGATAGAAAAATAATAAATATTTTAGGTAAAGGTAAAAAAGAAAGAATTGTTTATTATGGTGATTACTTACAAGAAGTACTTGAAAAATATATAAATGATTCTAGAAAATATTTACTCAATAATAAATCATCAGAATATTTAATTTTAAATAATAATGGCTCTAAAATTACAACTAGGGGAGTTGAATATATTATTGACAAAATGGTAAATGAAGCAGCAATTAAGCATAAAATATCACCCCATGTTTTAAGACATACTTTTGCAACTCACATGCTTAATGGAGGTGCTGATATAAAAAGTATCCAACAACTTTTAGGGCATGAGTCCTTGTCTACAACAGGAATATATACTCATATAACTAATGATGTATTAAGACAAGAATATTTAAAAAATCATCCTAGAAGTAAACTTAATTAAATATATATTTTTTTATATAAAAAGCATTTATTAAAACTACAAAAATAATATTAATTATTTCAGAATAAACTAAACTATAAATACCAATGTGACAAAGGGATAATAAGAAAAGACTTAATAACTTTACAATTACTCCAAAGGTTGTTATTTTCATCGTTAACATAGATTTACCAATTGCTTGTAAAGTACTCATGAGTGGTGCTTCCAAGTAAAATAGAACAAACACTGGTGCTAAAACACTAATATAATTAGCACCAGTAGTTGTATTATAAACAACACTAAGTAATAAATTTCTAAACATAAAGATGATTATTGAAGAAATAAAACCAATAACAAATGAAAAAGTTAAGGCTTGAATAACTCTTCTTTTAATCATTTTTTTATTATGTAAATATTTAGAAACTTCAGGTACAATTGCTTGACATAAAGCGTTTATAAAAAATCCTGGCATTGTAAGAAGTGCTAAACTATAGGCATTATATGCACCATATTCACGAATAATATAAGTAGAATCATAACCACAAAATATTAAAACATTAGTTAAAATAATTGGCTCAAAAAAGAATCCAATGTTACCAATAATTCTTGATGAAACAGTGGGAATAGAAACACCTAGTATTTCTTTAATATAATATTTACTAGGTTTAAGATCTTCTTTATGTATAACAAATTTTTTAGGAAGGAAGAACATAAAAATAATAATTGATGAAATTTCAGAAATTATTGATAAGAGAATTAAACCAAGAACAGCATAAATGATACCTTTTTTTATTAAAACTGGTAAAATTAAGGATATGATAATTAATCTTACAACTTGTTCTAAAATGTTAGAAATAGCATATGGATGAACTTTTTGTTTACCAAAAAAATAGCCTTTAATTAGTGATGATATACTAATAAATGGTAGGGTTAGGGAACACGCAAATAAAAGAGGCTTACATCTAGGCTCATTAAGTAAATTTGTTGCAATAAAAGAAGATGTTAAAAACATTGTTAATATTATTACAAAGTTAGTAAATAATATAATAACTCCAGTGTTAATTGCTAGCTTAATACTATTTTTTCCTTCTGCAACTAATTTTGATATAGCAATAGGTAAAGCTAGAGAAGCTATAGTAATTAATAAAGAATATGTAGGCATAACAAGCACATATAAACTGATAGCATCTTCACCAATTATACGAGTGTAAATTATTTTTATAATAAATCCCAATAATTTAGTAAACATTCCACCAATTATTAGAATTAAAGTTGACACTATAAACTTATTATTTTTCATACAACCTCCTTTAAAACTTTTAATAAATGATATATAATAAATATATGAAATTAAAAAAAATATAGGACGTGATTACATGAATAGTGAAATAAATAGTTTAAAAGATTTATACCAATTGTTGTTACCAGCTTTAAAATCTAAAAAAAGAGAAATGAAATTATCAAAATATTCTTATATAAAAGAAATAGATATTTGGAATTATATTAAAGATAATATTTGGCAAAATTCTAGTAATTTGACATTAAGTGATATGGTAAGCGATATTTTAAATACGGATAATGATTTAATTGGAAATTATGTTGCACGTCAAATAACAGATTCTAGAATAAGTAATGAAGAAGAATAAGGTGAATAAATGAAAACAGAGATAGAGAACATAACTTATGATATTTTATACGAAAAAATAAAAGATAATTATGATGAAGATATGCTTGTAAAAATAAAAGAAGCATATGACTATGCAAATAAAGCGCATGAAGGGAAAAAAAGATTATCAAATGAGGATTATATAACACATCCTTTGAATGTGGCGTATATTTTAAGTGATTTAAATGTCGACTATATAACGATAATGGCAGCATTATTACATGAAACTATAAATCATGCTGATAAAACCAAAGAAGAATTAGAGGAATTATTTGGAGAAACTGTTGCAGATATAGTCGATACAATTTCTAAAATAAATAAATTAGAATTACCTAATGAATCTGAATCTTCTGCAATCTATTTAAGAAAAGTATTAGTTGGACTAGCATCAGATATAAGAGTAATATTTATTAAACTTGCTGATAGATTACATAATATGAGAACTATTTGGGCATTAGATCCTGAAAAACAAAAGAAAAAAGCTAATGAAACAATGATGGTATTAATTCCTATAGCTCATAGATTAGGAATAAATTATTTTAAAAGTGAATTAGAAAATTTATGTTTGTATTATACTAAGCCAGATATTTATAAAGAAATAGAAAATAAATTAGAAGAAAATAATACTGATTTAAAAGAAATATTAAATCAGATGGAGGATGAGATATCTGACTTATTAATAGAACATGGTTTAAAATTTAAAATAAAATCAAGAGTTAAAAGTGTTTATAGTATTTATACTAAATTAAATAAAGGTAAACGTTGGAATGATATTTATGATATTCTAGCATTAAGAGTTATTCTTGAAACAGAGAGTGATTGTTATACAGCTATAGGTTTAATTCATTCCAAATATCATCCAATTCCAAAAAGATTTAAAGATTATATAGCTAAACCAAAAGAAAATATGTATCAATCACTTCATACTGGTATATACGGTGTTGGTGGATATCGTTTTGAAGTTCAACTTAGAACTTATGATATGGATGAAATAGCTGAAAAAGGTATCGCATCACACTGGTCTTATAAAGAAAAAGGTACAAAAAAAATTCAAAGTATCATGGAACAAAAATTAGAAATTTTTAGAAATATGATTGAAACTTCTAAAGATGATGATAATGAATTTGTTACAGAAGTAAATAATGAGATATTAAGTGGCGTTATTTATGTTTTTACTCCAAGAGGAGATGTTGTAGAACTTCCAAGTGGAGCAACACCAGTAGATTTTGCTTATCGTATCCATTCAGCAGTTGGAGATAAAATGGTTGGTGCAATAGTTGATGATAATATTGTTCCACTTAACTATGAGTTACAAGATGGTCAAAAAGTATCAATAAAAACAAATAATAATTCAACACCAAGTAAAGAATGGTTAGATTTTGTTAAAACTTCTCATGCAAAAAATAAGATAAAATCTTTTTTCAGTAAGCAAGATAGAATAGAGTATATTAATCGTGGTAAAGAAATAATTGAAAAAGAATTACGTAAGAAAAAATTAAGTTTTAACGAAGTTTTAAATGATGAGAATATTGAAAAAATATTAAAAGATTTAAAATTAGATAGTATTGATGACTTATATTTTGCTATTGGAACTCTACGTTATACAGTAGGTTATATAGTAAGTCTTACTAAAGACGATAAAAAAACTGTTACTGATGCTTTAATTGAAAGAGTAAGTAATAATATAATAAGTAAAATTAATTATAAAAGTAATGTAGTAGTAGCTGGTAACGATGATATTAGAATTAACCTTGCTAAATGTTGCAAACCAGTAAAAGGAGATAAAATAATTGGTTATATAACAAAAGGCGAAGGCATTACAGTCCATAAGAAAAATTGTGAAAATATTAAAGACAAACATGAAAGATTGATTGAAGTTAAATGGAATGAAAATGTCGAAGATTATTATTATTCTGATTTAGCTATTGAAGTTGCAATCGGTGGAAATTATTTACTTGATATAGTTCAAAAAGCTAGCATAAAAAATGTTTATGTTGAATCAATAAAAACAAAAGAATATACTGATAAAATTGTTTATGATCTTACTGTAAAAATTAAAAATAATGTTGAATTAAATAATTTTATTAACGATTTATATAATTTTTCTTTTGTTAAAAGAGTGGTAATTAGATAATGAAAGTTGTAATTCAAAAAGTTAAAAGAAGTAGTGTAACAGTTGATAATAAACTGGTTAATAAAATAGATAAAGGATTATGTATTTTAGTTGGATTTACTTATGGTGATAATATTGAAGATATTAAATACATGGTTAACAAAGTTATAAATTTAAGAGTTTTTGATGATGAAAACCATGTGATGAATAAAAGTATTTTAGATGTCTTTGGAAGTATTCTTTTAATTAGCCAATTTACACTTTATGCAGATACCAAAAAAGGAAACAGGCCTTCTTATATAAAAGCGTTAAAAAGTGAAGAGGCAATACCTCTTTATGAAGAGTTTACTAAATTATTAAAAGAACATGTTGAAGTAAAAACTGGTATATTTGGTGCAAATATGCAAGTAGAAATAGTAAATGATGGCCCGACAACCATAATCATTGATTCTAAAAATAAATAAATTAGCAAGAAATTGCTAATTTTTTAAATATTTTATTAAAACATTTGTCACTATTTGTCGAAAGCCTTGAAATATGAAAAAATTACTATATAATATCATGCCGAGAAGCAAAAAGAAGATGCTTGCCACCTTACTTAGGGACCAAAATTCAGGGGGTTTTAAAACAATAGAAGTAAAGGGTGGTAGAAATGAATAAAAGAGAATATTTAGTTTCAAGACTATTTAATTTAATAATTATTCAGTTATTTATAATAATAGCATTATTCATTGTAATAATACTTATTATTTGTAAATAACAAAAAAAGCATCTTTATTCTTAAAACCTGAATAAAGGTGCTTACAACATAATATATGTGGCAAGCATCGAGTCCCTAAAAGACTTTTTGCTTCTCACCTAAATTAATAATATCATAGATTTTACATAAATACAATTTTTTATTGTTGAATAAATTAATCAAAAACTATATAATAAAGATATAGAATAGGTGGATAAACAATATGAAAAAGAAAAATAAATTTTTAATATTTTTTATATTAATATTTTTGATAACTTTAACAATCAGTTTGAAATATGCTTATTCTTTTTTTGTTTCTAAAGTCAGTGAAGAAAATAAGACAGAAACATCAGTATCAAGTAAGAAATTAGGATTAATTTTTAATGATAAGACAAAATTAGATGTGCCATCTTTAGAACCAGGTCAAATAGTTGTAAAAGAATTTGAGGTAGTTAGTGATTCTGATGATCCTTTAAAATACAATATAAAGTTTGTGAATATATCAAATAGTTATAAAGAAGATGTTGTTTATAGATTATATAAAGATGGAAAAAAAGTAATTGATAACACTCGACTACCAGAAACCTCTGAATATAACTATATTTATAATAACGTAACTATTAATCCTAAAGAAAAACATGAATATATTTTAGAAATTGAATATTTAATTTATGAAGATAAGCTACAAGTTAGAGATTATTCGAATGAATTTAAAGGTACATTAGAAATAGATACAGAAGAATATTCTGCTCCAAAATGTGTTATAAGTGGAGTTCCTACGAATTGGGCTAATAGTGCCGAATTAATTGTAAATAAGGATGAAGATAATGATAATGTATATTCTTGGGATAATAATAATTATTCAAAAGAAAAAGCAAAAATAATCCAAGAAAACGGAACATATACTGCATATGTAAAAAATAAATTTGGCTTGGTAGAAAATTGTAGTGTAACTATTTCAAAAATTGATACTACAAATCCAAGTACTCCTGTTATAACAAATTCAAGTAGCGGTAATTGGACAAATGCGAATGTTATATTGACTGCATCATCAAGTGATTTTGAATCAGGATTAAATAGAATAGAATATAGTTATGATGAAAAATCTTGGTCTACAAAATGGGGTACAGCAATGAGTGATAATAAAGTCACTGGAACATGGACTACAAATATGAATAACACTGTATATATTAGAGCTGTAGATAATGCTGGTAACGTTAGTTTACAAACAACTACAAGTATAAAAATAGATAAAACTGCTCCAACACTTAGTTTAGTTACTGGAAGTTATGATAAAACTAATTCAAATACAATTGTATCTTCTAGTCAATTTGGAGCATCAGGTGGAAATGTTTCATGCGTCAATGCTTCCAGGTCTAATAGTGCAGTAAGCAAAATAAGCGATATAGCAACACTCGGTGTGAATTCAATTACTTGCACCGCAACAAGTAATTCGGGTATGAAAACAACAAAAACTTCTAATATTACAATAAATGCAACATTAACTTATGGTAATGGCTTAAATTATACTGAAAACTCAACACTATCAGGAAATAATATAATATTAAATAATGGTGGAGTACAATTTGGACCATATTATAATACAAATAAAGGTTGTTACCGCGTTACATATTATGGGAATAATTTAAATAGTAATCCTGCTTTGGCTATTGGCAATAGCGGTAATTTAAATTATAGAGCATATACTAATTCAACTGGTGTTTTTTACACATTATCTAATGCTAGTTATACTTCGACACAAGTATCTTTCAAAATGTCAGTTCCAAGTGATGTTAATAGAGTGGAAATATCAGCTTATAATTTAACTCAAACGCAAGTGACTATTTCCAGTGCTAAGATAGAATATATCGGAACAAGTTGTTAAAAAAATATGAGATTATTTTCTCATATTTTTTAAATTTCACGCATTAATTCTGCATCTTTAAAAGGATTCTTTTTATCGATTCTATCAGGAAACAAAATACCATCTAGATGATCTATTTCATGTTGGAATGCTATAGCAATTTCTTCTCTAACACGAATAGTATAAGGATTTCCTTCCTCATCATAAGCATCTACAGTGATTCTAGCATGTCTTGGAACAATACCTTCGACATCGCGATTAATGCTTAGGCATCCTTCACCTTCGCCAACATAAACTAATTCTTCGCTCATACTTTTAATTTCCGGATTAATTACAACATAGTTTTTAAATTTACCTTCTTCATATTCATCAACGATAACAAATATTCTTTTTAAAACACCAATTTGAACATAAGCAAGTCCCATACCGGCTCTTAAATCATATTTTTCTCTTTCTTCATCAATTTGGCTCATTTTTAAATATAAAAGCATATCTTTAATATCTTGCTTTTCCTTTGCACTTAAGGGAAATTTTACTTCTACACTTTTTTGATGCAATATCTTATTTTTTTCGTCTAAAATTTTAATTTTTGGTAATTCCATATATTTGTCAACCTCCAAATCGCCATTATTGTAACACAAAATTATTCTTTTTACAATTAAGAAAATATTTGGTATAATTTAATAGTCGAGGAAGTG
>CADBMU010000017.1 GCA_902795845.1 uncultured Erysipelotrichaceae bacterium | reverse complement strand
TTTAAAAAAAATAGACTTTCGTCTATTTCTCTGCATTTACTACTCCAACATTATTCATAGATGTAGCAATACTTATCAAATCATCTTTAGCTATATTTGTTCCAGTTAAATAGTAATTTACATTATTACTTGTCCAAGATAATGAATTTGCTGATAATGCTCCGATAGAATCATTAATAATCTCTGGATCACCATACACAGGTACTATTTCAAAATCTTGTGGAATACTCATAGTTTCTTCTACTAAAACGAAACTGTTATCACCTGCAAATGTTAAAATTACTCTTTCTCCGTTATCTGTACTTATAACATCTTTACTTTTTAAAGAAGTATTTGAAGGAACATACAATGGATAAATTACATCTTTTATTGAACCTGTTGTTTTATTATTTTCACAACTATTACTACAAGTTGATTCATCAGTATTCTCACAATTTGTTGTACATTCTGGTTCTTTTATTAATTTATCTAATTTGAAATCATCATCATTTAATGAGGCTTTATAATTTATTTTACTAAATTCTACTTTAATCTTTACAACATCTTTATTATTATAAACTTCTACCTTTTTTAAATCTTTACTTTTATCAAAATAAACTTTTTCATAAGTTAAATCATCGTTATTAGGATAATTAACTTTATTTTTAATTATATAATATCCATCTTTTTCACTATATTCAGCTTTTTGGTCGTTAGTCATATCTTTTAATATAGAAGATAATAAATATGACTGACTACTGTTATTAGGCCAATTGCTTTGGAATTTGAAACTTTTATTTAATGATGGTGTTACCACATATACCCCATCTTCATTTTTCAAAATAACTTGTTCATGATTATTTGTTTGATTTATTAAATTAACTTTATAATAATCACTATCATCATGTAAATAATTTACTTTTAAATTATATTTAAATACATCCTCATCATTAATTATTTCCATTATTCCAGTAAGTTCGTATGATTTTGTTTTATTTACTTTAGTTTTAAAGTCATTTATAACACTGGTTTTGTCAACCTTGCCACAACCAGTAGCTAACAATATCACTACGAGTAAAAGTACACCTATTTTTTTCACATAACCACTTTCCTTTTCTAATTAAATATATATTTCTTATAAAAAAAATATTCATGTATATTATTTATTTTTTTGCTAATAATAAAAGTAAAGGAAAGTGATTAAATGGAAACTGTTCAAAAGACATGTTTAATTTTTACTATTATTGGTGCAATAAACTGGGGATTAGTTGGTTTCTTTGATTTCAACTTAGTCACTGCTTTATTTCAAGAATCAAGTGCAATAGTAAGAATAATTTATGGAATAGTTGGAATATGTGGTCTAATAAATTTAGGTTTATTATTCAATCATATAACTTCTGATCCAGTAAAATAAAAAAACTTCACTAAATTTGTGAAGTTTTTTTATTTTATTACAATTGTAATATTTTTTGTAACAACATATTCAATTCTAGGATCGTTGTTTTCAATTTGAACTGCTACTTCATGTTCGCCAGCTGTATAACCAGATAAATCAACATAAGCAACTATATCATCAGCGGATAAAGAATCTATTACTGATTGAACTCCTTTAACTACTACATTGACAACTTGATCTCCTTCTGTTTTGGCATTAGCTGTTAAACCAGATGCTAAATTTTTAGGAGAACTAATTGGAACATTTTCAATAGTTCTTTGTTTTTCATCACCAAAGCTTACTACTATTTTAGCTGTTGTGTCACTCATGTATCTTACACCAGATGGTTTTGGTAATGTAACATTATATGTTTTTGAATCTTGATTTCCTAAACCATTTACATCTATAGAAACTGGAACACTCTTTATAGAATCTATCACAGATTGATCTCCGTAAACATTTACTGAATAAGTAGATGAACCATTAATAGATATTGAGGAAATCGATTTACCTGTAACTAAAGTTCCTTTTGTTCTAACACTAATTGGAACTGATGCTGAATAAGTATTTAACGTAATTGTAGCTGTAACTGTTGATGGAACTATATCTATATTTGTCATTTGTTTTCCATTAACATCATAAGCCACTAATGGTACATTATCAATATCATAAGTACCAGCATCATTTAATGTTTCATTATTTAAATCAACAAGTGCTTTTACAGTAGCAATTTTATCTAAAGCATCTTGAGCTCCTTTTACTACTACTTCACTTTTTGATAATTTTACTTCTCCAACACTTAATTTACTATTTAATTTATTTTCATTTAGTAAATCATAACTAACATTACTTAAAGAACTAACTTTATTTTTTATTGTTACAGTAACTGTTGATGGATCTATTTTATAACTTAAAGAATCAATTGTTTGATTATAAGTTAACTTTACTTTATATGGTTCATTACTTGCACTATAATCTGTTAAGTCAAGTAATACTTCATGATCCCCTAGTTGCTTAGCTAAATATAGATCACTTTTTCTACCAGTTAAAATAATATCAACAGTATCTACTAACCCTTCAACAACATAAGCTTCTTTATTATATAAAACATTAACAGGTTGATTTGTTAAAACTTCGGCTTCAGTTTCAACTAAATTAATAACTTTTGAATCTACTAGAAAAAATACTATTACTGCAAAAGCTAAAGATAAATATATTAAAATATTTGGACGATTTAAAACTTTTTCAATATGACTTGTATTACTTTTTAATTTCTTGTTTAAGTAATAAATTGCTCTACTAATTGGAGTAATGATACTTTTATCTAATAAATTATATAAAGATTTAAAAATTTTACCTATTTTCTTTAATATCTTATTCATTTATATCTTCCTCCTCTTCATCATCTTCTGTTTTTGCATCATAGAATACTTCTGTTTTAGGTTTTAATTCTTGCATTAACATACTTCTAAAATCATCAAGAGTAAGATTATAATTAATATCTCCATCACATGCGATTGATAGTCTTCCTGTTTCTTCTGATACTACTAAAGCTAGAGCATCAGATTCTTCAGCTATACCTAATGCAGCACGATGTCTTGTTCCCATTCTTTTATTTAAGTTAGGATTCATACTAGTTTTAAATACTGCACCAGCACAAGTAATTCTATCACCTTGAATTATTACGCCTCCATCATGAAGTGGACTGTTAGGGAAGAATAAATTACTTAAAAGTTCACTACTAATATCAGCATAAATCTTTGTTGCAGGTTCTATATATTCTTGTATAGAAATATCTCTTTCAATAACAATTAATGCTCCGATACGATTTCTTTTTAAGTATTCAACACTCTTCATTATTTCACATACAACTTTTTCTCTTTCATCAACAGTTAAAATTTTATGTCTTCCAAGTAATTGAGTTCTACCAATTGATTCCAAAACAGAACGTATTTCTGGTTGAAAAATAATGATTATTGCTAGAGGTCCCCACTCTAATACATATTCTAAGATTAGTCCTACTGTATAAAGATTAAATATCTTACTAATTAATTCTATTGCAATAATTAGAAGAACTCCTTTTACAATTAAAACCATTTTAATATTATTTTTTATATTTTTTAAAATATAATAAAATAACAACCATACTATACAAATATCTAGTATTTTTGTTACCAATGACCAAATAGATGTTAATGTCATTAAATCACTCCTTTATGCTTAATACATTATATCAAAATATAAGTTTATATTCCATAAAAAATAATAAAAAAAAGTTTTATTGACAAAACTTTTCTTACTCACTTAATACCCATTTATAACAAATGTCATTATTTATAATAAAGAATTCTCCCTTATTTTTAGCAGTTTGGATAAAATTAATTGGTATTCTTAACTCTTCTTCAAGATCTAACATTTCATTAAACGATTTTACAAGTACAGTATCTTTGCCATCCAAATTTATCATCGTTGCAAGTTCAATAATAACATCACCATAAGATTTTAAAATTCTATCTAATTCATTTTCATATTTAGATTTTGATTTTACATTAAATATTAATTTAAATGTTAGTACTAATAGTGTTATTGAATATACAATCATAAGTATACCAATATCAAATTTAACCATATTAATAGAACGATTATCTTTGGTATAAACAATTTCTTGATGATCATTCTTTTTAGTATCAGAGCTTATGCTAAATGCCAACTGGTTTAATGGAATAATAAATTTTTCTGTTTTTACGTCTTTAATTTTATTATTAGAAGCATTACCATTTAAATTAATAGTCATTACTACTTCCATATAACCAGTAATCGGAACATTTAAATCATTTTTAAAATTAACTACTTCGTTATTATATTTTGGAAAATCTAGATTAACAGTTTTATTTATATTTATAGTATTTTTATTTTTAACTTTTTCTAAAGTATTTTCTAATAAAACATATTCTTTAGTCCATAAACTTGAATTTTCACCCTCGCTACTACTTTGATATTTACCATAAATAGTAGCTTTTACATCATAGTTATACTCATAATCTCCTGGTTTTGTCGCTTCATAAAGATAATTAAAATTTAAATCAATGCTTGAAACTAAATTTGTAACATAATTGTTATTTTTTTGTAGTGAATCTTCATCAATATAATTATTATCTAATATATTAACTTTGTAGTTTGGTGTTTGTTCTATATCATAAGCTAAAAGTATTTCTTTAACCGGAGCATTTAAATTTAAACTTTTATAGATTAATGTAACTCCCACAGCAAAAAACAAATACAAAAAAATGTAAAGATTTTACTATTTTTTCTTTACACTTTTTTTAGAACTATTGTCATCATCAAGTTTATCTAATGCATCTTGTAATACTTGAC
>CADBMU010000016.1 GCA_902795845.1 uncultured Erysipelotrichaceae bacterium | reverse complement strand
CTTTTTTTAATTTTTTTCTTTACACAAAAAATAAGTAGAAAACCGCAAAGTTTTCCACACCTTTATCTTTTAATTTTACATTAAACGATTTACATTTTAGTAGTAATAAATAACAATAAATTTATACCAAGTATTATTTGTTATTACTATCTAAATTTTTTCCTTCAAAACCATGAGTTTGATACTTATCACATTTTATATAAGCTTTATACTCAGTAACGTTATCAAATGTTAATTTTACATAACCATCACATTTTTTACTGTCTACTTCTAATTTATCGATCATATTATTATCATGTAATTCATTATAAGTAATAATAATATTTTTGCCATTGACAGGAAAATTAAAATCTGTTGCTGTATAACTTTTTGTAACTTCAACTAATTTTTTTTCTAAATCTTTATATTTTTTAGTTTTATTTTTATACATAAATCCCATAGTAGTTAAAAAAGCAAATAATAGTACTGCAACTATTCCCCAAATTACTGAAACTTTTTTTAATTTATCCATTATCAACTAACCTCCAAGCTTGATAACCTTCACTGGCATAATTTTTACAGTTAATATATGCATCACTAGTTACCATATTATCTTTATTTCTTACTAAGGCATAACCTTTGCATGAGTCATTATTATTAGTTTCAGTTAAATCAGTATCAGTAATTAAATCATATTTTTTTAAGTTATCAGTAGATATCACTATTACACCATCACCAATATCTTCTCTATAATAATTACTTATATATTTTAAAGAAGCTGTTTTTACACTGTTTTCAATATCTTGATAATCAACAGGGTCAACTATAAAAGTATTTAAATTAGGTAAGCCACTATAAAGTCTTATAATAAAGAAAGTAGCAAATAAAAGGGCGATTAATAAAATAGCTCCACCTATTAAAAATTCTCTATATCCCCAACCATTTTTATTTAACATATTTATCCCCCTTAGGTTAATTTAATGGTGTATCACCATTAGTTTTTTGTTCAATAAATATTGGTCCGAATTCAGTAGCATTAATACTATCTCTTTCATATTTATACATCTTATAACCTATTCCTACACATTCATAAGTTTTTCCATCAGCATACTTATATGTTTTTTCACTAATACAAAACATTGGTTTTTCATCTTGTCTAGTTCTAAAATAATCAATAAATACTATAAATACCCATGCAACGAATATAACTAGTACTATGATTTTTAAAGATAATATCAATCCTTTTTTCATTCTTTCACCTCATCATTTTTATTATATATAATTTTATTTAAAATTTCTACTATTTAAATTATACTTTACTGTTTATTTTCATTTAAATATTGATCTAATAAATTAAATAATTCTTCTTCAGTTTGACACTTACATACTTTAATTTTATATTCTTTACTATTAGGCATACCAGAAAAATAATATAAAATATTAGTACGCATTTCTAAAAGAGCTGTTTTTTCATTCTTATCTTGTTTTAATAAATTATAATGTCTTTTTATCATTTCTATTTTTTCTTCTAAAGAAACTTTCTCTGGAGTTTTACCAGTATCTAAGTATTCTACTATTTCTTTAATTAACCAAGGATTACCAAGACATCCTCTTCCAACCATAACTGCATCGCAGTGAGTTTCGTCTAACATTTCTTTTGCTTTTAAATAACTTGTTACATCACCATTACCTATAACTGGAATACTTACACTCTCTTTAACTTTCTTAATAATATTCCAGTCAGCTTCTCCGCTATATCCTTGACTTCTAGTTCTTGCATGAATTGTAATAGCACTAGCTCCAGCACGTTCTATGACTTTAGCCACTTCACAAGCATTTATATGATTACTATCCCAACCACTTCTAATTTTTACCGTAACAGGTACATTTACAGTTTTAACTACTGCAGACACTATTTCAAATATTTTATTTGGATCTTTTAAAAGAGCACTTCCTGCTTGATTTTTCAAAGCAACTTTAGGCACAGGACAACCCATGTTTATATCGATAATATCTGGATGCATTTTTTCTTCAATAATTTTAGCCGCTTTAACAAAAGATTTGATATCACTACCAAATATTTGTTGTGCAATAGGTCTTTCACTGTCACGCATTTTTAACATCTTCATTGTTTTTTCATTATCAAAACAAATAGCTTTATCACTTACCATTTCAGCAAATATAAGACCTGCACCCATTTCTTTAATGATCGTCCTATAAGATGTATTAGAAAATCCTGCCATTGGAGCCATTACAACTTGATTTTTTATTTCAACATTACCTATTTTAAAACTCATAATATTAACTCAACCTCATCCCCTGTATTTAAATTAAAAGCATTAGCATCATCAGTATCAATATGAAGCTCTAATACCGCGTCATCACTTGTTTTAATAAAAGCTTTAACTATTCCACCTTTATCTTTAGGTATCACAATTTTTACCTCATCATTATCTTTTAATCTTAATTCTTTAGCATAAGAATTACTTATATGAACATGACGATTAGCTATTATACAACAATCTTTTAATTTATATCTTCCTTGTTCATTAGAAATGATTATATCACAAGCATCTTTTAAATCGCCACTTTTTCTAACAGGAGGATTTATACCAAGAAACCTAGCATCTCTTCTTGAAATTTCTACTTGATTGTATTTTCTAAATGGCCCAACAATTCTGACATTATCAATTTTTTTACCATTAGCTTCAATAGTTAAAACTTCTTCACTAGAAAATTGTCCGGGTTGAGATAAATCACTTTTCTTAGTTAAATTTTTTTCAAATAATAGACGATAAGCATCTTCTGTAAGATGAATATGTCTATTACTTACACCCACTTTTATTTTCATTATATCCTCTTTATTCTTCTAATAAGCTTGCTGTATCTTGCATTTCTAAAGGTCTAGATATATCCATATAATCTAAGATAGTTGGTGCTACATTTGTTAAGTCACCACTTTCTTTTAATTTAACATTTTTATCTGTTATTATAAATGGTACTTTAGATAATGTATGAGTTGTTACTACTTCATTATTATCATCAAGCATTATATCAGCATTACCATGATCAGCAAGTATAATTACTTTATAAAAATTATTTAGAGCTTCTTCTACTAGTTTTCCTAAACATAAATCTACTGCCATTACAGCTTTTACTGTAGCATCATAATTACCTGTATGACCAACCATATCACAATTAGCATAATTTATAAATATAAAATCAATATCTTTTTCCATACAAGCAATGGCTTTTTTCGTTATTTCTACAGCACTCATTTGTGGTTTTAAATCATATGTTGCAACATCTGGTGAAGGAATTAAAAATTTACTACATCCTTCTAAAGAGCCATTAAATCCACCATCAAAGAAATATGTAACATGGGCATATTTTTCAGTTTCAGCTATTCTTGCTTGAGTAAGTCCTAGTTTTGATAAATATATACCTAATGGATTATTAATTACAGTAGGAGTTAAAAAAGTCTTAGTATTTATATTTTTACCTATAGGTAAGAAACTATAAACTTTAGCATTTTCTAAATTATTTGTTTTAAATTCACTATAATTTGGATTAGTTAAAGCTTGCATTATTTGACGTGAACGGTCATTACGATAATTCATCCATATTACTACATCACCATCTTTAATTTTACGATAGTTTAAAGTAAGAAGTGGTGGAATAAATTCATCAGTTATTTTTTTCTTATAACATTTATCTAACATATCTTTAATATTATCTGTTTTAACACCACGGCCATTACAAATTAAATTATAGTAATCTTTAATTCTATCAAAATTTGAATCTCTATCCATAGCATAATATCTACCACAAATACTTGATATTGTTGCTTCTTTATTATCTTTAATTTTATCTTCTAAAACTTTAATAAAATCATATGCTACATTAACTTTTGTATCTCTTCCATCAGTAATTAAATTAAAATTAATATTCTTTATACCAACTTCTACTAAACGATCATAAAGAGTTAAAAAGTGATACATTGAAGAATGAACACTTCCATTTGAAAATAATCCCATAATATGAACTGGTTTTTCAGTTTCTTTAATATAACTTACCATATTTAAAAATTCTTCATTCTCTTTAATATCATTAGCTAAAAATTCATTAATCAAAGTCTCATTTTGTTTTATTTTTCTACCGGCGCCAATTGTTTCATGTCCAACTTCACTATTACCAAATTGGCCTTTTGTAAGTCCAACATATTCTTCTGATGCATACAATGTAGTATGAGGATACTTTTTCATAAGTTCATTGAAGTTATTTGGTACTGCACTTAAAATAGCATTACCATGTGTTTCTTTTCGGTAACCAAACCCGTCTAAAATTACTGTTATAATCTTTTTCATATATCATTTTCCTTACAAAAAGATAATACCACAAGATAAAAAAAAAGACAATTTATATCATCACGACTTTGTTGTCTAATCTTAATCTATCAGTTAAAGTAATAATAAATTCAGCATTTGTAGGTTTGCTTTTATCATAATCAATACTGTTACCAAAATATTTATCCATTAGTTGATAATCTCCTCGTGACCAACTAACTTCAATAGCATGTCTTATTGCTCTTTCTACTCTTGATGTTGTAGTGTTATATTTAAGTGCAAGTTCTGGATATACTTCTTTTGTAATTCCTTTTAACATATCTGGTTCTTCATACATCATAACTATTCCATCACGAATATATTGGTATCCTCTAATATGAGATGGCACTCCAAGAGTGTGTAACATATCAGAAATTTTAATACGTAAATCCATTTCTTTATCAGAAACTTTTCTTTCTTTTACATTCATAATTTCTAATATTCTTTTTTCTAGAGATTCTAGATTAAATGGTTTTAACATATAATAATCAATGTTATATTCTGATACAGCTTTTACTGTATACTCTTTTTTATAACTTGTTAATATTATTACATGTTTTTGAATATTGTTTTCTTTCATCTTTTCTAATATTGCTATTCCATCTATTTCTGGCATTATTAGATCCATTAGAATTAGATCATATTTATCTTTTTCATTGATAATTAAATCCAATCCATCTTTTCCGTTTACTGCAGTTAATACTAAATCAATTACTTCATGTTTACTAAAATACTGTTTTACTTTGTTAACGATATATTCATTATCATCAATCATAAGTACATTAATTTTCTTTGACATGATTTTTCTTTCCTTTTCTATAATATTTTCTGCACTACTTCTTCATTATAAGTAAAAAAAAGACAAAATACTAGAATTTATTTTGTCACTCGTTGTCACTTTACACATTTTTTTGTCGAATTATGACATTTTATTAATAATTTGTGATAATTTGTCTAAATCAAGTCCTGAATTTGAAATTAAAAATCCTTCAATTTGCGGATTATTTATAAAATTATCTATATTTTTCTCATTTACACTTCCACCATAAATTACTTCTTTATTTGTAAGTTCTTTTATATAAGATATTATCTCGTTTATATAATTATAATCTAGTTCTAAATCGTTACCAATCGCCCAGATTGGTTCATATGCGATTATTGCATCATCTTTTAAATATAAATTTACACTGTCTATATATTCTTTAATTTTTCTTTTTGCACTATCCAAATCACTTTCTTCTTCTGTTACACAGTATATTACTTTTATATCATTTTTATTAGCCATCTTAATTTTACGTATTAAAACTTCATTATTTTCTTTTAAATACTTTCTTCTCTCAGCATGCCCAATTAAAACATATTTTATTAAAAGTTCTTTTAACTGTTTACCAGTAGTTTCTCCCGTAATTACTTCTTCATATTGTGATATATCTTGACTACATAATTCATAATCTATGAAGTTATAAATATAAGGTAATGATGGACATACTATAAATTTAACTTTTGAAGTATCTATGTTTTTAAGTCTATTAGTATACTTCTTTAATTCATTGTATGTTAATTTATTTTTATGGTTACATATCAAGTACTTCAACTTCATCATCCTCATCAATTCCTTCAAGACCAGGTAGTTTATTAGTTGTTAAATATTCTAAAGTTGCGCCGCCACCACTTGAAAGATAAGTAAAAGCATTAGTGTATCCAAAATTATTTATTGCACTTACACTATCCCCACCACCAGCAACTAATATTTTATTGCTTAATGAAAGCATTCTTAAAAATTCTTTAGTACCGTTAGCAAATCTAATATCCTCATATTTTCCCATTGTACCATTAACAAATACAGTTTCACTCTTATCAATAGCAGTTTTATATTTTTCAATAGTTTTATTACCACAATCTAAAATAATATCATTTTCATCAAGTTCATTTAATCTTTTATATTTTACATAATTTTCATCATATGTATTTGCTACGATTACATCAAGAGGAAGCATTATTTTATCACGATAATTTAAAAGCATATTTTTTACTTTTTCTAAAATTTCAGGGTTTTTAGAACAAAGTGATGCACCGATATTAATGTTTAAAACTTTTAAGAAAGTATTAGCTATACCTCCAGTTAGTAATAGATAATCACATTTATCCAAGAATTTTTCAATTAAACCGATTTTATCTTCTATTTTAGCTCCACCCATTACTATAGTAAGAGGTCTTTTACCATTAATTACAAATTTATCTAGACATGTTAATTCTTTTTCTACAAGAAACCCAATGCAACTAGGTACATATTTACTAATACCGTATGTTGATGCATGTTTACGATGACTTGTACCAAAAGCATCCATAACAAAGACATCACATAAAGAAGCCCAATACATTGATAACTGTGGATCACAACCACTTTCTAAGTTACCATTTAAATCTTCAAAGCGGGTATTTTCTAATAATAAAACATCTTTTGGAAGCATTGATTCTACTTGCATATATAAATTAACTGCTCTTGTTTCTCTTGAAAAATATATTTCTCTTTTAAGTAATTCTCTTAATCTATTATAAACTGGTTCTAAGCTATTTTTAGCTTTGTCTGCTTTAGTTTTAACTTTTCCTAAATGACTTAGTATTATTATTTTACAGTCATTTTCTATCAAGTAATTAATTGTTTCAAGACTTGCTTTAATCTTAGAATCATCTAGTATAAATCCATCTTTAATTGGAACGTTTAAATCACATCTTAAAACAACACGTTTATTTTTAACATCAGTGTTTCTTAGAGTTTTAAACATAATAATACCTCCCTTTTTTTATTATTCAAATAAACATCTAGCAGTTCTTAACATTTGACAAGTATAACCTAGTTCATTATCATACCAAGCTACTATTTTTACTAGTTGTTTACCATTAGATTCAACAATATTTGTAAGCATTCCATCTACTAGAGCTCCACATTTTTTACCCAAGATATCACTAGATACAATTGGATCCATAGTAAATTTTAATGTTTCATTTTGATTATCTTCTAATAATTTATTTATTTCTTCAACACTAATTTTATTTTTTAATTCAAGTGTTACGTCAATAACTGATCCATCACTAACTGGTACTCTAAATGCTGTTCCATCTAATTTATTTTTAAGTTCAGGAATTACCTTGCCAATGGCTTTTGCAGCCCCAGTACTTGCTGGAACTATATTCATAGCACAAGCTCTCCCTCTTCTTTGTTTATAACCTTTTTTATGTGCTATATCAAGTGTTGCTTGATCATTAGTATATGCATGAACTGTTGTCATAAATCCTTTAACTATTTTATTATTATCATTAATAACTTTTAATACTGGAGCAAGACAGTTAGTTGTACAAGATGCTGCTGAGATAACTTCTTCACTCTTATCTAAAATATCACTGTTTACATTATAAACAATGGTTTTCATTTCACCCTTACCAGGAGCAGATATTATGACTTTTTTAGCACCAGCTTTAATATGTTTATAAGCATTATCATAATCAGTAAATAGTCCTGTGCACTCTAATACTAAATCAATATTTAATTCTTTCCATGGTAATTCTTCTGGATCTTTTTTTGCATATACTTTTATTCTCTTTTTATTATTAATTATAATCTCATCATTTTCATAAGTTATTTTATCTTCATGAAAACTACGATGATTTGTATCATATCTTAATAAGTATGATAATTCTTCAGCATCTGTTAAATCATTAATTGCTACAATATCAAAATCTTCACTTAAAATCATTTCTCTAAATGCTATTCTTCCTATTCTTCCAAAACCATTTATTGCTACTTTTATCATTAAAAATCACCTTTCCATCCTATGAATTCTCTTAAAATTGAACTACTTGAAACATATTCACTTGTAACTGGATAAAATCTTTTTAAAAATTCTATTAATCTTCTAGCTTCAGCATAATAATTTGATTCATATGTTACAGAATATAATAGTGGTTCAACAAATACTTTTAATACGTTTAATTCGTATGGTAATGCAGTATTAATTATTACATCAGCTTGATGAATATAAGGGAAAATATATTTCTCTTCACCATCTCTTACTGATTGCCATGTTTTGATAGTGGCATCAACACTCATTCCTCTAGTTCTAAAATCTCTTAGAATTCTTCTTAATAATCTTAAATCTAATGTTGATATATAATTATGTGGATCTATATTTAAAGGAATAAATGGACTTAGATATATTTTATATTTATATCTGTTATCAACATTTGGTGTTAAATCATCATTTAAGCAATGTAATCCTTCAATAAGGATAATACTATTATTCTTTAATTTAACTTTTTTATTACTTCTTATACCTTTTCCTTCAGTAAAATTATAAACAGGTAAATAAATTTCTTTACCATTAATTAAATCATTTAAATCGCTATTAAATTCTTCTAATTTTATTGCTCTTAAACATTCAAAATCATATTCACCTTTATCATTCTTTGGTGTTTTTACCTTATCTACAAAGTAATCATCAGTAGATAATTGAATTGGATCAAATCCTTGAGCTTTTAAATAAGAAGATAATCTTTTACAAGTAGTGGTTTTACCACTGCTACTAGGACCCGCTATTAGAACAATTTTTATTTCATCTTTTTCCATTATTGTTTTAGCACATTCATGAATATTTTCATTAAATGTAAGTTCACATGCATCAATAAAATCTTTTATTTGACCACTACTTATCAAGCCATTAATATTTGATAGATATGGACACCCTATTTTTTTTAACCATTCTTTTCCTTTTAAGAAGGAATCAATTATATTTTGATAATGAACATATTCGGGAATAAAACCATTAGTTCTCTTAGAAGGACATAATAGCACAAAATAATTATTATCTAAGTATTTAATATCAAATTTATCAATAGCATTTGTTGAATATGGTAATTCAGTATAAAAATAATCTAATTCATTTTTTAAACGATACATATTAACAACATCGTAAGATTTATTATATATGTTTTTAGCTTTTTCATCCTCACCATGAGCTTTAAAATATTTAATTGCTTCATTCTTATATATATTTAGTTTTTCAAAAGGTATATCTTCAGCAATAATAGATGCCATTTTTCCTTTTATTTTAGAAACATCTATCTTTTCTATTAATACATTTTCTACTTTAGCAAGCATTCCTTTAGGCACACTATGTTCAAAGATAACTTTAGCTTGTGAATTAACTTCTTTAACTGCTACGATAAAGATAAATTTTAAAGCAGCTTGATACATTTTATATCCATCTTGATCCATTACATCTACAAGTTTTAAAGAACAATCATGAGTACATTTCATACTTAGTGGTGTTAATTCATTATTGACTTTAACTGCTAGTATTTTTTGTGCTCTATCTCTATTTAAATAATTTATAATGTCATTATATGTTGTACCATATGGATAACTTTTTATTTTACCATTTATTTCTACATTAACATTTTGCATAAATCAACACCCTTATTCTTTAATAATTTTAACATTAAAAAGCACTTTTTTAAAGTGCTTTTATATTTTTTTATTAAGATCATCCTCAATTTTCATTAATCTATTGTATTTTGCTATTCTTTCTCCTCGTGATAAAGATCCTGTTTTAATAAAAGGAATATTTAACCCTACTGCAAAATCAGCAATGAATGTATCTTCAGTTTCACCACTTCTATGAGAAATTATCATACGATATTTATTCTTTCTAGCAAGGGTTATTGTTTTTATCATTTCTGAAATTGTTCCAACTTGGTTAGCTTTTAATAATATAGCATTACCAGCTTTACTATTGATTCCTTTTAATAGGTATTTACTATTAGTAACAAAATAATCATCACCAACAAGCATTACTTTATTACCAATTTTTTCAGTCAACTTACTTAAAGCATCAAAGTCATTTTCATCAAATGGATCTTCTATAGAAATAATTGGGTATTTTTTTATCAATATTTCATAATATTCAATCATTTCTTCAACACTTAATTCTTTATTATCTATTTTGTATTTGCCATTTTCATATAGTTCACTAGCAGCCACATCAAGAGCAATAAATACTTCTTTTCCAGGAATATAACCAGCTTCTTTTATAGCATTTATTATTAAATCAAGAGCAAGTGAATTATAGGAAAGATTCGGAGCAAATCCTCCTTCATCACCAACTCCTGTATTTAAATGTTGTTTTTTTAAAATATTTTTAAGAGCATGGAATACTTCACTTCCACATCTTACTCTTTCTTTAAATGATTTAACTACAGGAACTATCATGAATTCTTGAATATCAAGATTATTATCAGCATGTTTACCACCATTTAATATATTCATCATAGGTATTGGCATTGACACTTTTCCATTAGATAATATTTCATATAATTCTTTATTTTCTGTTTTAGCTATAGCTTTTATGACACATAAAGATACTGCTAAAATGGCATTGGCACCAAGATTTTCTTTATTCTCTGTACCATCTAATTTTATTAACTCTTCATCAATTCCAACTTGATTTAATTCTTGCCCAACAAGTTTATTACGAATTATTGTATTAATATTATTAACCGCCTTTAATACTCCAAGACCATTATATCTATTTAAATCTTTATCTCTTAATTCTAAAGCTTCTCTGCTTCCTGTTGAAGCCCCACTTGGAACAGATGCTACTACTTTTGTATTGTCTTCTAATATCATTTCACATGAAACAGTCGGATTACCTCTAGAATCAAGTATTTCACGAGCAATAATATCTTTTATTTTTTGCATATTTTCACCTTCTTATCCTTATATTTTTATTATAGCAGTATAATTATTTTTATACAATTAAAAAGACAACTATTAGTTGTCAAGTTTACTCATAAATTTTTCTACTCTATTTCTTAATAAATTAGATGTGTTTATTGTTAAAAGTCCAAATAGAATAGAGAAAATTCCTACTATTTCGATTATTCCAAAACTTTCAAATGGATAGAATATCATTAATACTCCAAGTGAAATTGTCAAAATTGACATAACAAGAATAATTAACCAACTATCTTCTTTAATTAATTTATATTTAATACTGTTTATAAATCCTTTGATGCCATTTATTATTAAATATGCTCCATAATAAATAGTGATATAATTAACAAATTTAATTGGGTTAATAAATAAGAATATTGCAAGTACTATAAATATAATTCCAAATAAAATATTTATTTTAAAAATTCTATTAGAGTCACTCATAACAGCTGAGTAAATATTTAGTGCAGCTTCTACTAAAATAAGAACTCCTAAAAATGTTGAAATAAATCTATCACTTACAGTCTTATTTAAAAGTAAAATTATTCCAAAAATGATAAAAACTATTGCTATTAAAATTTCTAATAACTTAATATTATTATATTTTTTTTCTTCCCCTTCTAAATCAGCATTTAAAAATCTATTAATCATTTTACTTGCCATTTTCATCCACTCCTTGTTAGCTATAGTATACCATTATACTTATTTAAAATAAAGAAAAAGATTGATTTTTATGTGTTTTTTTGATATTATAATCTCTTAATTTGAGGAGGTAATTTCATGATTAAAGAATTAAGATTTAATGAATTTGAAGAATTTGCTAAAAATCATATGTTATTTAATCATTATCAAACAATTAATTATGCAATGTTAATGACTGAATATGATTATGATTATGATTTAATCGGTTATTTTGAAAATGATGAATTAAAAGCAGCTTCTTTAATTATTTTTAAAAACCTTACTAACTTTAAAAGATATGGTTATGCCCCAAGAGGGTTCTTAATTGATTACTTAAATCCTCATTTACTTGAAAGATTTACTAAAGAATTAAAAGAATATTATGATAGAAAGAATATAGTTTTTATCAAAATAAATCCTGAATTACCAATTAACGAAATAGATATTAAGACTAAAAATTTAACATGTAATAAAAATATAATTGCTAAAAATTATTTGAATGATTATGGATATTTAAAACTAAGAGATAATGTTTATTTTGAATCTAGACTTCCTAGATATGCTGCATTTATTAACTTAAAAAAATATGATGAAAAAAAGATAGATAAAAATACTCGTAATAAAATTAAACGTTCTGAAGCTAAAGGTTTAAGTTATGAAATAGTACAAAATAATGGTATTGATATTCTATTTGATTTTGTAAAGAAAAAAAGAAAAAAAGACTTAATATACTATAAACATTACTATAATGCTTTTAAGAAAACAAATAATGTTGATGTCTTTTTAATAAAAATTGATTATAATGAATATTTAAATAATGCTAAAGATGCTTATGAAAAAGAATTAGAATTAAATGGTGTACTAAACCGTAAACTAATTGAAGATCGCTCTTTAAAAAATATTAATAAAAAGATGGAAAGTGATAAGAAACTCTTATCTTATAAAAATGATGTTATGGAAGCTACTAATGGTAGTAAAACTATTGGTTTTAAATATATAGCAGGTGCCTTAGTAGTTAAATTTAATAATCGTGTAGATATTATCGTAAGTGGTTTTGATACTAAATATAAGAGATTTAATGCTAATTATTTTTTACATAATGCAATAATTAATTATTATAAAGATTCTTATGAAATATTAGATATGAATGGTATAACTGGTGATTTTACAGATAAAAACCCATATAATGGGCTTAATAATTTTAAACTTGGTTTTAATCCTAAAATATATGAACTAATTGGTGAATACGATTTGATATTGAAACCAAGAGCTTATAAAAAATTAAATAATAATGGAACCCTTGCAAGAGTTTTAAATAAAACAGACGAAAAAGAACTAATTCAATTTAAATAATTAGTTCTTTTTATTATATATTTCTTGATGACATCTATTTTCTCTTTCACTATAAAATAGATGATGTAATTCATTTATTTTTTGAGATACATTATTAACTATAGTTTTATAATCATTTTTTCCGTAAGTTGTAAGAATTGATAATGTATAAGGATTATCTTCAAAAACAATACCTATATCATGAAAGTATATTGAATGAAGTCCCCACTTATGGGCAACATTGTTTTCTTCATTTAAATATAAATAATTATAATATGTATTAGTCATACATTCTTTTAAAAATGCCCCATAGTTTGTATTTTTTTGCATTATTTCATAAGCATGTTTTAAATAGATATTTGTATCACTTGCACTTTGATTACCATAACTATCTCCACCAGTTAAAATATTTACTGCCCCTAAAGACTTACCATATTCTCTTAAATTAGAAATTCCTATAAATTCACTTAACATAAAATGAGCTGTATTATCACTATATTTTAAAGCATAACTGATTAAATCTCTAAGACTTACCTCTTCACCAATATTTCTTTTATCCATGCCAATACTATCTTCTGCTTTATATTTAGATAGATATTTAACAGTAGTTGTATCAAGATTTATCTCATTAGTTGAAGCTTTGTCTATTAAATATAATGCCTCTACTAGTTTAATCAAACTGGCTCCATAATAAACTTCCTCTTCCTTATATTTATAAGTGAAGCCAGTAGTAATATCCTCATAATAAACTGATAAATTATAATTATTTAAATATGCATTTAATTCCTCAATTTTATTCTTTAAATTTTCAGACATATCTGCATCAGTATATTTACTGACTAAGCATTTTTCATGTTCACTTTGTTCGTCTTTCAAATCAACTTTTTTAACAATATTATTAGTTAACTCATTAGCTTTTTTTTCTATTTCATTATTATTTACACAATAAGCTATTGTAATAGAGATTATAAGTAATAATAATATTTTAAAATTATTTCTTTTCAATCTTTTTTTATTGCTTTTTCTTTTAATTTTTTTCATTTATATCACTCTTATAATTTATCATTTTTATATATTTAAATCAATATCATAAATTGTCATATTTACACAATTAAACAAGAAAAAAATCGCAATTAATGCGATTTAATTCAATTTATATCTTTAATTATTTAATAATTTCAGATACAACTCCGGCACCAACAGTACGTCCACCTTCACGGATTGAGAATTTAGTACCTTTTTCAAGTGCAACTGGAGCGATTAATTCAACTGTCATGTCAACATTATCACCAGGCATAACCATTTCAACACCAGCAGGTAATTCGATTACACCAGTAACATCTGTTGTACGGAAGTAGAATTGTGGTCTGTAATTTGAGAAGAATGGAGTATGACGTCCGCCTTCTTCTTTGCTTAATACATAAACGCTAGCTTTGAATTGATGATGAGGTGTAACACTTCCAGGTTTAGCTAGAACTTGTCCACGTTCAACGTCTTCACGAGCAATACCACGTAATAATGCACCAGCATTGTCACCAGCTTGAGCAAAGTCAAGTGATTTTCTGAACATTTCGATTCCTGTAACAACAGTCTTCTTAGTATCTTTTAATCCAACAATTTCAACTTCGTCGTTAAGTTTAAGAACTCCTCTTTCAACACGACCAGTAACAACTGTACCACGTCCTGAAATAGTAAATACATCTTCAATACTCATTAAGAATGGTTTGTCTGTATCTCTTACTGGAGAGTCGATATAACTATCAACAGCAGCCATTAAGTCTTTAATAGATTGAACAGCAGCTTCGTCACCTTCAAGAGCTTTTAATGCACTACCACGAATGATAGGACATTCAGTATCATATCCATATTCTCCTAATAATTCTCTGATTTCCATTTCTACTAAGTCAAGTAATTCTGGATCATCAACTTGGTCACATTTATTCATGTAAACAACAATCTTAGGAACTCCAACTTGTCTAGATAATAAGATATGTTCTCTAGTTTGAGGCATAGGACCATCTGCAGCTGAAACAACTAAGATAGCACCATCCATTTGAGCAGCACCTGTGATCATGTTTTTAACATAGTCAGCATGTCCT
>CADBMU010000015.1 GCA_902795845.1 uncultured Erysipelotrichaceae bacterium | reverse complement strand
TCTTATAAGAAAATACGTTAATGATGGTGCCCATCCAATAGTATTCATATATTCTTGATTAGTCTTATTTTCTAATTCTTTCAGCCATTGTTCATAAGTAGATTCTTTTAGAAATCTATCCATACTTCCAGTACCATTCATATCTGAATGATATTTAATATGTTCATTAAAATAATCTATGGCTTCTTCTTTTCTTTCTATAGTAGGTATTTCTAAGTAAAATTTTTCCATACAATCACCTCTTGCTATATTGATTATATCATAAAAACTTATCTAATTTTATAACCATTTTAGTCATATTTTATAAGGTTTTAAAACACTTTCACAATTATGAAAAACTTATCTAATGCTTATCTAAAATTTTTAAGTTGTAATTTTTTACAATTTTTGAGTATTGCATAAAAATAGCACAAACCCTTATTTTACTTGGATTTGTGCCGATTTTAATCATTATTTGCCATGACATTGTTTATATTTTTTACCACTGCCACATGGACATAATTCATTTCTACCAATTTTCTTAGATTGAATAGTTATTCCTTTATCTCTATTAGTTTTTCCTTCTTTATTAACTTGTTTTCTTTCACCAGTTGCTTCAATACTAGCTTTTAATAAGAATTGAGCAATACTTCCATTAATTTTATTTTCTAATTCATCAAATAATTCATAACCTTCAATAGTATAAGCTTGTAATGGATTAACTTGCCCATATCCTCTTAACATAATAGCTTCTTTTAATTGTTCCATAGCAGTTATATGATCTACCCATAAATTATCAATAATTCTTAATGAAATAGCTTTTTCAAATTCATCAAATTTAGGAGCATTTTTAATTTTTTCATTATAATCTTTAATTAATAATTCATAAATATGTTCTACTAAAGCATTATCATCAAGTTCAATAACATCTTCAATTTTCAAATTATTTTTCTTTAAGTAATTTGTATTAACATATTCAACTATTTCGGCTTTATCATTTTCTGTAATATAACCTTCTGGTTCAATATGAGCATTAACAAGACCAATTACTGCATCTCTAAATGTTTCTAAAACTCTATCATGAATATTTTCTTCATCTAAAATTTCATTTCTTCTTGAATAAATAATATCTCTTTGTTGATTCATAACATTATCATAATCAAGTAAATTTTTACGCATATCGAAGTTATTTCCTTCAACTTTCTTTTGTGCCGTTTCAATACTTCTAGTTAAGGCTTTAGAACGTATACATTGATCATCTGTAATACCAAGAGATTCAATCATATTTTTAATTTTATCAGTACCAAATCTTCTCATTAAGTCATCTTCAAATGAAACAAAGAATTGACTCATACCAACATCACCTTGACGACCAGAACGACCACGTAATTGGTTATCAATACGACGAGATTCATGTCTTTCAGTTCCTATTACACATAAACCACCAAGTTCTACTACACCTTCACCAAGTTTGATATCTGTTCCACGACCAGCCATGTTAGTTGCAATTGTAATAGCACCTTTTTGACCAGCTTTAGCTATTATTTCAGCTTCTCTTTGATGATTTTTAGCATTTAATACTTCATGTTTTAATCCTGCTTTATCTAATAATTTAGATAGTTTTTCATTATTTTCAACAGAGATAGTACCAACTAATATAGGTTGACCCTTAGAATGAATTTCTTTAATAAATTTAACAATTGCTTTATATTTTCCATTTTCATTTGAATAAACTAAATCTGGATAATCAATTCTTGCAATTGGTTTATTTGTAGGAATACAAATTACATACATATTATAAATGTTTCTAAATTCTTCTTCTTCTGTTTTAGCAGTACCTGTCATACCAGATAATTTATTGTACATTCTAAATAAATTTTGGAATGTTATAGTAGCCATTGTTTTAGTTTCAGCATTAATTTTAACGCCTTCTTTTGCCTCTAATGCTTGGTGTAATCCTTCACTAAATTGTCTGCCATGCATTAAACGTCCAGTAAATTGATCAACAATAATTACTTCGCCATTTTCTACAACATAATCAACGTCTTTATGGAACCCATAATTTGCTTTTAATGCATTATTAATATGATGTACTAATGATTGATTATTAATATCATATAAATTAGCAATATGCATAATTTTTTCTATTTTTTTACTTCCCTCTTCAGTAAGTGAAACATTTTTAGTTTTTTCATCAATAGTATAATCTTCTTCATTTGTTAATTTTTTTACAGCGCTATTAGCATCAGTATATAAATTGGCAGAATTAACTTGACCACCTGAAATAATTAATGGTGTACGCGCTTCATCTATTAAAATTGAGTCAACTTCATCAACAATACAGAAATTAAGAGGTCTTTGTACGCGATCTTCTTTTGTTGCTACCATATTATCTCTTAAATAGTCAAATCCTATTTCATTATTAGTTGAATATAAAACATCACAATTATATGCTTCTTGTTTTGCTTTAGGACTCATTTCTCTTAAGTTAAGTCCAACTGTTAATCCAAGGAATCTAAAAATATTACCCATCCATTCTGAGTCACGTTTTGCTAAGAATTCATTAACAGTGATAATATGTACTCCTTTTCCTGTTAAAGCATTTAAATATGTTGGCATTGTTTCAGTTAAAGTCTTTCCTTCACCAGTTTTCATTTCAGCTATATTTCCATAATGAATAGCAAGACCACCAACAACTTGTACAAAATATGGTTTTTCACCTATTACACGATAAGCAGCTTCTCTTACAACAGCAAAAGCAGGAACAACTATTTCTTCTAAGTCTCCACCATTTTTTTCTAATATATCTTTAAATTCAGTAGTTTTTGCTTTTAATTCATCATCTGTTAAAGCTTGCATTTCTTCATCTAAAGCAAATACTTCTTCTGCAATTTTTTCAAACCTTTTTAATTCTTTATACTCTGAGTCTATTAATTTTCTAAATATGCCCATTTATAATCATCTCCATAGTAATTATTGTAACATAAAAAAAAAGAGTTTTAAACTCTTTTCGTTATTTAACGTTGATAATTCCGTAGCTTCCGTCTTTTCTAAGATATAAAACAGATACACATTCCTCATCAATATTCTTAAATACGAAGAAATCATGTCCCAATAAACTAGATTGTAAAACGGCTTCTTCTTCATCCATTGGTTTCATTTCAATATTTTTTCTCTTAACAATTTTAATGTTTTCTTCTTCATCTTTTTCAACATCAAAATCTAATATCATATCCATTTTATCTACATTTTTATATTTATTATTTAATTTTGTTTTATTTTTTCTGATTTGTCTTTCTAATTTATCAATAACTTTATCAATAGCAGCATACAAATCTTCATGAGTTTCTTCTGCTCTTAAAGTAAATCTACTAGTTGGAATTGTTACTTCAATAGTTTGATCTAAATTTTTAACTTTTACTACAACATGAGCTGTAATATCAGCAGTTTCATCAAAATATTTTTCTAACCTTTCTAATTTACTTTCAATAGTTTCTTTAATGGCCTTAGTAACGACTAGTTTATCACCACGTATACTAATTTTCATTTAATCACCTTCCTTAGGATAATTATAACATTATTCCAGAAAAAAAACTACTTAATTGTAGCTAATTCTACTTCAACTACATCAGTAGCTTGTAGTCCTTTTGAAGTTTCAACTAATCTGAATTCAACGATAGATCCTTCAGTTAAAGATTTGTAACCATCTTTTACAATAGCACTATAATGTACAAAGATATCTTCTTTATCATTATATTCTAAGAATCCATAACCTTTTTCGTTATTGAACCATTTTACTCTACTTCTCACAATCTCACCTCTTCTTCCTTCAACTTAAATTTAACACTGCCTCGAGGATGTTTCAACAAAATGCATTCGACAAATTTTGCGGTAGCTTATAGCTTTTCTTTGCCAAAGCATAAATCGATGATACCATGGGTCTTGCAATTTTTGTCGAATTTTGTCTTAAAAGTATTTAAACGTGTTTAAAAGACTTTTTTATTAACAATTTAAATCAATAAATTCTATATTAAGAAACTATAAATATCTTTAAGACAATTAATGAATTTTTCGAAATAAAAAAAGCTATAATGGCCTTGTTAATAAAGAGGTATGATTAATGAGAGAAGTATTCGCTGAAAAGAATTTAAATTATGTTTCTAAATATTATCAGTTAACTGATACTGAAAAAATCAAAATCAAATATGGTTTAGAAGTACTGTACACGATAATTACAAAAACATTAGGTATATTGTTTATATCACTTTTTCTAAAAACATTTAAAGAAACAATAATTTTAATGATTTTCTATTTAGTTTTACGACTATTTTCACATGGTATTCATGCAAAGAAAAGCTCACACTGTTGGGTTGCTTCAATCTTGACCTACGGAGCTTTTCCTTTATTAATAAAATATTATGTTATTAATAAATTTTATATTTTAATAATGAGTATTGTTGCTCTTGCCTGTTTTATTATATGGGCTCCAGCAGATACTCCAAAGAAGCCACTTATAAATAAGAAGAAAAGATATTTAGATAAATTATTAACTGTAGCTATTTCTACAGTGCTTATGATTATTCCTTTCTTATCCAATAATTCTCTAATTAATAATTGTATATTCTTTTCTTATATTATGAGTATTATTTCTATAAACCCATTAACTTATAAATTGTTTGGAATTCCATTCAATAATTATAAGAATTATAAAAAAGGTTTGAATTAGTTAATAAAACAGACTAGAAATGGAGGTACAAATGAAATTATTTTTCGGTCTGATGGCTTCAATTGGTTCAATACTTGCTGCTTCTGCTTCAACTGGGTGCATAGTATGGGTTTGGGATGAACCTGATTGCCCAGAAGAATTGTTATAATAAAAATGTAGGAATCACCTACATTTTTATTTTTTTATTTTTAACTTTGTAATAAACATATTATTAATTACCGTATTTTTAGTTTCAATATCTTTTAGATTTTTTACATAATTTAAGCCTATACCATGTCCACTTTTTTTAGTTGTATATTCTCTAGTACCAGTTTGTTCAAGGTCAATAACATTAGTAAAAGAATTTTTTTGAATATAATAAACATACTCATCATCTTCTAAAAAATTTATTTCAATAACCTTCTCTTTGCAGGACTTAATGGCATCTAAAGCATTATCAAATAATATACCAATTGATGTACAAAATTTATTATAATTTTTTGGTGATAACATATCAATCAAATCTTTTTTTATCTTATTATCAACAGCTAAATTTAAATTATCTATATTCTCTTCATATGCTTTTCGATAAATAATAGATAAAATTCCATCTGGTAAATCATTTATATTTAAAATATTTTTGTAATCAGTTTTATATTCAGATATTAATTCATCAATTAATTGATTAACTTTTTTACTAGCAACGGTTTTAATACCTAAAAGATTATTAATTAAATTATGTTTAAATTCTTTATCTTGTCTTGCAATATCTTTCATGTATTTATTTTCTTCTACTATGTTTCTATTCAAAATATTAATTTGATGTTCTTTGTATATTAAATATAATGTGACACAAGACAATAATAGCAATCCTATTACTCCTAAAAATAATATAAAATGACCAACTCTATTTACATGATTATATGCATTTAAACATGAAAACAATGAAATTAATATAGCTATAAAAATTAAATAAAGTGTAATAATATCGCTATTAGTTTTAGACTTAAATATTTTGCTATAAAATTCATTGAAAAACTTCTTTATTAACCTAACATGACTTATTAAAATAGTTATAATACAAACTGGAAATGTTAATAAACATCTAAAATAATATTTTGATTTAAAAGAAGCAAAATTTATTAAATATTTATTATTGACAATTAATAATGAAACAATCATATCACTAATTAAAGAAAATACAGATAAAATTAATGTATAATAAAGTGCTTTCTTTAAATTACATTTATAAAAATTTTTAATTATAATTAAAGTGAAAAAAATGTTTGCAAAAATTTTTAATATAATAACGTTAGTTAAATTAACAAAAATTAACAAAAATGGAAAAAAGAAAAAATATAAAATATTTTTTAAATTTATTATTATTTTTTCTTCATTTAAAATTTTATAAGAGTATAGATTTGTTAAAGAATTTAATATAAACATTAAATATGAGCATGTTAATTTTATCATTCACCCAACACCTCTTTCTTAAATCTTTTAGATAGCATTGGTATTTCTTCTTTGTTATCTAATAAAAAAGAATTATTATTCCAATTGAATTTTTGAACTCTATCAACATTAACAATACAAGATCTATGACATTGTTTAAAGCGTTCATCTAACAACTCTAGCATTTCTGGAATTGTCAAACTGATTTTGAAAATATTTGTATCAGTTACAATAACTAATTTTCTTTCATCTTTTTCTCTGTAAATATATAAAATAGAACGGTAGTATACTTTTAAATCAAATAATCTATTACTATAAATTAACATTTTATTATCAAAGTTTTTTCTTAAAATAATATTTATATCTTCTTCAAGTCTTTTTGACATATCATGATATTTTTCAATAAAATCAAATACTTGGTAAATATTCCTATAAACTGTTTCAAACATTTTATCATGACTAGTAGTAAATATTATTTCACTATCCCAATCATTTTCTCTAATATATTTTGCTATTTGAATACCACTTGTATTATTTTCAAGTTCTATATCCATTATAAATATCTTATGAATACTATTATCTTTTATAATATTTTGTAATATTTTTGTGTACTTAGAGAAGAATACTGTTTCTGTTTCTTCATTAGTTTTAAATTTTACTTTATCAATTACTCCTTTTATTTTCTCTTGTTGAGCCTTGTCATCCTCAACCACAACAAACTTAATCATAAACTCACCATCCTGTATTTGCAGCTTGCTAACCATATGCTTAAATTATATCACACAAGAAAATAATTGACAATTTTTGCCAATTATTTTTTTACATTAT
>CADBMU010000014.1 GCA_902795845.1 uncultured Erysipelotrichaceae bacterium | reverse complement strand
AAAATGCACAGTATTTTAAAATTATTGTGCATTTTTCCAATTTTTTAACATTTTTTGCACAATCAAAGTGCATTTATATAAAGTTCGAATAGTTCGAACGGATTTTCTAATGGTGTCCCAGGCGGGAATCGAACCCGCATCTAAACTTTAGGAGAGTCTTGTACTATCCATTATACTACCAGGACATAAATATATTTTAACATAAAAAAAGATAAAAGTTAATTTATCTTTGAATTGTTATCATATTAAACATAAAAATTATATATATACCTAAAGTTAAACTTAATTTATAACGATACATCTCATAAAAAGCAACACCTTTATCAACAAGACTTACAACCCAGCTTTCAGCATATTTAGGAACTTTATGCCCAAGTGGAAACATATGTGATTCAATAATATTAGCTTCTAATGAAGTGATGTTATAATATTTTCTAGCATTTTCAAGAGCTTTAGATGGATGCTCTGATAAAGCTTCAAAACTATTTTTACTTTCTAAATCTTTATTTGTATAAAAATCATGCATTAATGCTGCTCTTGTTGCTTTTTCATAATTTAGATTTAATTTTTTTGTTATTTTATAAGTATTTTTAGCTACTCTTAATGAATGACCAGCTCTAGAAATCCCATGGTGTAATTCACCATCTAATTCTTTAAATTTATTATTTATTAATATATCATTAATTATATTTTCAAATTCTTTTTTATTCGACTTTTTCAAACTAATTCACCTCGAACTACTACATTATATCATAAATTAGTTAAAATATTAAATGTTTTTAAATTATATGTGTAAACATTAAAAAAAGAACTTTTAATATCCGTTAAAAGTCCTTTTAATTTACTGGAAGTATTTTATCACTTCCAGTAGTATTATATGTATTATTCTTAATAATATACATTAATTTTTAAAATATTTAATAATAAATTCAGTACCATTATTTTTTTTAGATTTTACACTAATTAATCCATTATCTTTTTCAATAATATTTTTAGCAAGTGATAACCCTATTCCAATACTATCATTAAAAGAATTATTACCTTTATAAAATCTTTTGAAAATATTTTTAATTTCTTCTTTATTCATGCCTTTTCCATAGTCTTTTATAATCAATTCTGTATATAAGTTATTATCATTAATAAAGATATCAATCTTAGAACTTTCTAAAGAATACTCTATACAATTTTTTATAATATTGGTTAGAGCTTCAACTTCCCATTTATAATCACAATAAATATTGATTTTATCATTACTATTTATATTTATTTCAATATTTTTAAGATCTGCTAATGCTGCTACATTTATACTAGCTTCATTAATTATTGTCAATAAATCATTATTTTGTCTTTTAAATACAATAGTATTCGAATCAAATTTAGCAAGTTTTAAAAGAATTAATATCAAAGAATTTATATGTTTTATTTTATGTTTTATTTGAAATAGTATTTTTCTCTTTTCTTCTAAGCTTAAATTATTATTATCTAAAATATTATCTATCATTAAATTAATAGAGGTTAAAGGAGTCTTTAACTGATGTGATATATCAGATAAAAATACTTTTAATTTTTCTCTTTCTTCTTGAGATTTACTTGCTTGTTCATTTAAATAAACAGCAGTCTTATAAATTTCATTTTTGAGTATGGAAAGATTTCCTTCTTCATTTTCTTCAATTTTTAATTCATAATTATGTTTATTTATTTTTTCCAAGTAATCAATTATAACCTCTAAATCTTTATTTTCACTTTTTTTAAACTGATTTAGAAAGAATAACATTAAGCTAATAAATAAAATTGTTATAGATATATCAAAATAAACTAATTCTTTTACTATCTTACGATTTTTTACAACCATTGTATCATTAGTTAAATCAATACCATATTTTTTAGAAAAATTAATATTAGAATTATTATTTAAATTATTTAAAATATCTTCTTCTTTAACTTCGGGATATTTTTCTAAGACATTATTAATAATATTATTTAATAAAATGTTATTATTTTCATTGTATTTTTTTAACATTGTAAAATTACTAAATAATAATATAGTTATATAAAAAATGGTAAAAATTATTACAGATAATATTTTGATTTTATTATTTTTCATAATCCACTCTATACCCTATTCCTTTAACAGTAATGATTATATTATCACCAAGTTTTTCTCTAATCCTTTTTAAATATACTGTCACTGTGTTATCATTTACATCATTACCTGTCCAATTCCAAATATTTTCAATTATTGATTCTCTAGTAATAACTTTATTTAGATTAGTAAAAAATAAATATAAAATTTTTAATTCTAAACTTGTTAATTTTACTTCTTTATTATTTTTAGTAACCTTCATTTTTTCTAAATCAAATTTTATATCTTCAATCTCAATAATTTTATTTTTTTCTTTTTTTAAAAGAATTCTTTTTATCCTAGCAAGTAATTCTTTAGAAGAAAATGGTTTAGTTATATAATCTTCTGCCCCTAATTCTAAACCATTAACTATATCGTCTTCATCATCTTTTGCAGTTAAAAATACTACGGGGATATTCTTAGCTAGTAAATGGTTTTTATAAAATGAAAAACCATTACCATCTGGAAGACTTATATCTAATATAATTAGATCATAATTATTAGATAATTTATTTATACCTTCAGTGATATTATAAGCATTATCAAATTCATAATTATTTTCTTTTAATAATAATTTTAAATTATTTGTTATATCAATATCATCCTCAATTAAAAGTAATTTCATATTTGCCTCCCTATTCATTATAACATAAAAGAAGGATAAACCTTCTTTTATATATTTTCATTACGTATTGTTTCTATTATATTTTGTTTATTTATTTTCTTTATTGAATATTTCATAATAACTGTAATTAAGATAAATACTGCTAATATTGAAATGATTATTCCAACTAATGGAAGTTTAAATGGTATTTCAATACTTCCATTTGCAAGTACTTTATGCATTAAATATGAAAGGATACAACCAAGAGGTATTCCAATTAATAATGATTTCATACCATAGAAGAAACTTTCTAAACTAATCATTTTATTAAATTCTTTTTTAGTCATTCCAATACTTAATAACATAGCAAATTCTTTTTGTCTTAGTTTCATATTAGTAGTTATAGTATTAAAAATATTTGTTATACCAATTAATGCTATTACAATTATAAAACCATATAAGAAAATATCTATTAAAATAAATAATGATTTTTTTTGTTTTGCTTGTTCTTCAATATTATTTAAATTATAGTCATAACTTTTTAATTCTCTATCAATAATATCTTGTAATTTTGATACATTATTTGAATCAATATATATTTTACTATCTATTTGTTTAAGTTCATTTTCAAAAACTTTATTAAACATTTCATCACTAATAATTATACTAGTAACATTACTACTCATATTTGTAAACCCAAGTGGTTTTAAGTCTGTATATTTAACTATTGGTATTTCAAGATTATTTTCTTTAGAATCAGTTCTTGAATAATAGTATCCTTTAATTGATTTATTACTTGTATCATAAACATCCATTATTTTTTTCTTTAATTTTTTATTTTCTGTTACTTCAAGTTTTATTTTATTTATTAGTATTCCTTTATCTTTAGCATCATCATAATTGATATTTAATTTTTTTAGATAATTATTATATTCTTTTTCACCAAGAGAAATTACCTCTATTGAATCACTTCCATATTCTTTAAAATATTTTTGATAATCTTTAGAATATAAAACATCATCTGGATTTAAAATTAAATATTCACTTCTAATTTTTGAATAGTTATTAACATACTCTGAATCAAGTACATTAGTTAATTTTTTATCAATTTGTTCACTATAATCATAAAATACATTTAAATTATAGTCATAATCTGTAACTTCAGATTTAATAACTATATCAGTTAACTGAGTAAAATATGACATCGCTATAAAAACAGAAACACATACAATTATTGAAATTACTGTAGTACGATATTTTTTTCTATTTCTTTTTAAGTTCTTATAAGAAATTTCACCACCAATTTTAAAGACCTTTTTTATCCATTTTGGAGTTTTTAATTTTTTACTTTTAATTTTTATATCATCACTATTTCTAATAGCGTTTATTGGTGTTATCTTAGAAGCTTTTCTTGCACTTTTTATAGCACATAAATAAATTGTAATTATACCTAAAATTATTGAGAATACAATTGCTATCCAAGATAAAGAAAATATTAATTTTAAATCATTTAAAGATACATTCAACAAATAATTACTTACTATAACTAGAATGTAGCTTGCAAATATTCCACATAGTATTCCGATTGGTATACCAATAAGACCAAGTATAAATGCTTCATATAAGACATTTTTCTTAATTTGTTTTTTAGTAGCTCCAATGCTTGCAAGCATTCCATATTGACGAGTTTTTTCTGTTATTGATATATCAAAACTATTTTTAATACAAAATACTGAAGTAAATACTATAATAATGCAAACTATTAATACTAAAGTACCAAGAGCTTTTGTAGAACTATCTTTAAATAACCCAGATTCTAAAAGTATAAGATAAGAATTTACAACATAGTTATATTTTGCTTTTTCCATTTGTTTAGAAATCTTAGCTAATTGTTTTTCATTTAGTTTACCTATTATTTCATAATCATTAATACTTTTATAAGCTTTTCTTGGAACATTTAATATATCAGCAGTTACATCACTTTCATGTTTTAAAGCTTTACTATTATACTTAACATATAAATCATAATCATTGTCATCATTTATTTTATTTAAATATGTTATAAAAGTATATCCAGGTGCTTCATAACTTTCTATATAATTTGATGGTCTTTTTATAATTCCAACGATTTTATAGTTTTTTGTCATAGTATCAATAATTTCTTCAAATTCATCAGTTTTATTATTATCTTGATTTAGTTCAAATCCATCTTGAACTCTTTTTCCTACTTCTAAAGTGATTGTATCTCCTACTTTATAATTTATACGTCCATTAGTTTTTAAATGACTTGGTATTACAATTTCATTATCATTTTTAGGAAGTCTTCCACTAATTAATTTTATAGCTAAGTTAGCAAATGCTTTATTATCAAAAGCTTTTATATAAGCATAAGGTTTATATTCATTTTGGCTTTCTGTTAAATTAGCATATCCAATATTTTTTACTATACCAAACTCTTCTATATTTCGATTATTCTCAAAAGTTTTTAAATCTTTACCACTTACATTCATAAATTCACAATGAAAATCACCTTTAATACTTGTTTCATATTTAATTATAGAATGATATGCACTAAAGAACATACTTGTTACTGCAGTGATTAATGCTACTGATAAAATTATACCAATAATTGTAACAATAGTTCTTTTTTTGTTTAATTTTAAATTTTTTAAAGTTAATTTATTAAGTAAATTCATATTAATCACCTGCTACAATTTTTCCATCTTCAATTGTTATTACTCTATCTGCTATTGCTGCTAGTTCAAGGTTATGGGTAATCATTATGATTGTTTGATTATATTTTTTATTAGACATTTTTAATAGTTCTACAATTTCGTCACTTGTCTTAGAATCTAAATTTCCGGTTGGTTCGTCAGCTAAAATTATAGCTGGATGCGTAACAAGTGCTCTTCCAATTGAAGTTCTTTGTTGTTGCCCACCAGATAGTTCATTGGGAAGATGTTTTTTTCTACTTTCAAGCCCAAGAGTTTTTATTAATTCATTAAGTTCTTTAGTATCTATTTTTCTTTTATCAAGTTCAAGCGGTAATACAATATTTTCTTCAACATTTAATATAGGTATTAAATTATAAAATTGGTAAATAAGCCCTACTTGTCTCCTTCTAAAGATAGCAAGTTCATCATTATTAAATTTATATATATCTTTTCCTTCAATAAATACTTTACCACTTGTTGGACGATCAACTCCACCTATTAAATGTAGTAGTGTACTTTTTCCACTACCACTTGCTCCTACTATTGCAACAAATTCTCCTTTATTAACAGTAAAAGATACGTCATCTAGTGCAACTACTTTATTTACTCCTTTTCCATAAACTTTTGTTAAATTTTCAACCTTTAATATTTCCATATATTTCTCCTCACTTACACCTTAATTATATGTTAACATATGTGACATCTAAATGACAAAAAAGAGGCTTTTTTT
>CADBMU010000013.1 GCA_902795845.1 uncultured Erysipelotrichaceae bacterium | reverse complement strand
TTTGTCTAGTTGATAATAAAGTTGAATTAAAAGAAAAAGATATAGTTCTAAAAACTGTTGATAAAAAATTAAATGATGAACTTTTAAAACTTCCGGAAAGAAAAATACCGATAAAATTTACTTGTAAGTTTTTGCTTAATAAAGAATTTGAAATAAAAGTAAGTGATGGTAAAAATGAAATAACTGAAAAAGGAAACATAGTAGTTAATGCCTTAAAACATGAAGTTACTGAAATGGACATAAAAAGACAACTAGAAAAAGTTGGAAATACTCCTTTTAAAATTATTGATACTAAAATAGAAAAAGATACTAATATTTTTGTGAATTTAAAAGATATTAATGAAGTAAGAAGGAAAGTGTTGGATAAACTAGTTGATACTAGAAAAAACACTGTTGTTCATGATTTTACTAAGTTAGAATTTAATGAAACTAATACATATAAAGTTAATAATGATATAGAAATAACAGTATTAGTAAATGATGAACAACAGTTGCTTACTTGTCTTGAAAATAAAGTGGATAAAATAATTACATCAAATGTTGATATATATAAAAAATATAAAAACAAAAATGTCTATTTAAAACTTCCAAGAGTTAATATGAAATATCCTTTTTATGAAAATGAAAATTTACTAGTTAGTGAGATAGGTTCTATAAATAAGTATAAAAATAATAATCTACTGCTAGGGGATTATCCCTTAAATGTAACTAATGATTATACTAAAGATTTATTGTTAAAAGATTTAGAAAGAGTAACCCTATCAGTTGAAGTTGACGACACAAAATTAAATACCTTTAAAAATTTTAATAATTTAGAATTAGTAATTTATTCAAGACCAGAACTAATGGTTATGAAATACTGCCCAATCAAACAGTACTTTGGTAAATGTATGGAATGTAATAGAGTAAATAATAATTATTATTTAATAGATAAAAATAATAATAAATATCCAATTATTCAAGAAAAATGTTTAACTAAAATTCTTCATTATAAGACTATTGATAAAATTTCTAATATAAATAATTATTTAAATCTAGGAATTAAAAAATTTAGAATAGATTTATTTAAAGAAGACGAAGATACTGTAAAAAAAATATTAAAACAAATAAAAAATGCTACTTTGAGGTAGCGTTTTTTTACTTTAATAAATGAATTATTTCATTAATAACAATATTTTTCATAGCATTATAATCTATATTTTCATGATTGTGATAAACAATATCGTGACATAAATTATCTACCATTCCAATAATTATATGAATTTTTTCTTCTAAATTATCTTCTACAATACCATTGTTATTTAAAATACTTACAATCTTATCTGTACTTTCTAATTCCGAATCTTTAAAAATCTTAGCAACATCATTATCAAGATGTGACATAGCCATTAATTCTTCATGAGCCTTTTTAGAAATAGTATGACTTTTAATAAAAGAATCAATCATATTTTCTAATAAGCTATTTAAATTTTTAAAATCTATTTTAGTAGTTTCTAATATACCAAGCATAGGAAACATAATGTTGTTAGAATAGTTTTTTACACCTTCAATAAAAATTTCTTTCTTATCGTTAAAATATTGATAAATAATGCCAGTAGATACATTAGCATATTTTGCAATTTCAGTAGTATTTGTTGAAAAATATCCTTGTTCACACATTAATTCAAAACCTTTTTCCACAATTTTATTACGTTTTTCTATACTTCTTTTTTGAGTTGGCATTCTAGTATTACTCATAAAATCACCTGATTTCTAACATCATTATACTTTGTTTTATAAATAAATTCAATAAAATGTGAAAAATATTTCATATTTTGTTGACTTCGCTAGTAATTATGAGTATAATACTAATGAATGTGAGAAAAAATTCATATTTTATGAAAGAGGTTAATATGGAAGAATTAATTAAGTTTAAAAATGTAAAGAAAACTTACAATGTTGGTGAAAAAAAATTTAATGCTCTTGATGGAGTAGACTTTTCAATTGGAAAAGGTGAATTTGTTGTAATTTTAGGACCTTCTGGTGCGGGTAAATCAACATTATTAAATTTACTTGGTGGAATGGATAAAGTTACAAGTGGTGAAATTGTTGTTGAAGAAAATGTTATCTCAGATTTTAATGATACACAACTAACTGATTATCGTGCTGAGAATGTTGGATTTATTTTTCAATTTTATAATATATTACCAACACTTACAGTTTATGAAAATGTTTCAATAGTAAAAGATATTGTTAAAAAGCCTAAAAACGCTAAAACAATTTTAAAAGAAGTAGGACTTGAAAAACACATGAATAAGTTCCCTAACCAATTATCTGGTGGTGAACAACAAAGAGTTTCTATAGCTCGTGCAATAGCAAAAGATCCATTGTTATTGTTATGTGATGAACCAACTGGTGCTCTTGATAGTAAAACTGGAGTTGAAGTTTTAAAACTTTTAAAGAAACAATGTGATGCTAATAATGGTGAAAATACTGTTGTAATTGTTACCCATAATGCTTTAATAGCTGAGGTTGCAGATAGAGTTATAAGACTTAAAAATGGTAAAGTTGAATCTAATGAAAAAAATAAACATCCAAAAAATATTGATGAAGTGAAGTGGTAATATGTTAAGAAAAAAAATGCTTCGTGATATAAAGCAAAACTTATCACAATTTATAACAATATTTTTAATGCTTTTTATCGGGGTAATGGCTTATTCTGGAATAGAAAGTTATATGGATGGAATGCAACAAAGTGCTGATAGTTATTATGAAAAAAATAATTTACAAGATTTAAATGTTATGGGGGCAAACTTTACAGAAGAAGATTTAGATACAATAAAATCAATTGAACATGTAAAAGATGCTGAAAGAAAATTGTCTTTAACAGCTACTGATGCTAAAAATAATGATATAACATATTTATTAAACTTTATTGAATCAAATAATATTTCTAAATTCTATGTATTTGAAGGTGAAAAATTTGATGTAAATAAAAGCGGAGTTTGGTTAGATAGTTTTTATGCTAAAGAAAAAAATGTTAAAGTTGACGATACAATAAAAATAAAATATGATAATTTTGTACTTGAAGAAAAAGTAGTAGGTCTTGTTAATATACCTGATCATGTTTATGATGTTAAAGATGCATCAGAATTATATCCTTCTCATGATACATTTGGAATAGTTTATTTATCTATTAATGAATTTCCCGAAAGTTATATTAAAGAAAATGCTATGAAACAAATGGGCATTGACAATGAAGAATTATTTGACAAATATGTTAAAGATTTTGATTACAAAGAACATTTAGTATTTAATTATGTAATGGTGGATGTTGATAAGAAAAAAAATAATGATAGTGTAAAAAATGCTATTGAAGATCAAGTAGAAAATGCTAAAGCAATAATTAAAATAGAAGATTCATCATCATATTCTACTTATCAAGGAGAAATTGATGAAGGAAAAGCTTATGTTGGAATATTTTCAGGATTATTCATAATTATAGCTTTATTATCTGTAGTTACAACAATGACTAGAGTTGTAAAAAAACAAAGAATGCAAATTGGTACATTAAAAGCCTTAGGATTTAAAAATAGAAAAATTCTTTTACATTATATATCTTATGGTTTTTATATAAGTTTAATTGCATCTATGTGTGGACTTCTAGCCGGAAGATTCTTAATGGGTAATTTCTTTATAAATTTAGAAATGACATTCTTTGAAATGCCAAATGGGGTAGCAATATTAAATGGTCAAAATTATATTTGTGCATTACTTGTTATTGTACTTGTAAGTATTGTAACAATGTTAACATGCTATAAAGAACTAAAAGAAAATCCTGCTGAAACACTAAGAGTAAAAATGCCTAAAGTAAAGAAAAATAGTTTAAATTTAACTACTAAAGGAATATTTAAAAATTTATCTTTTTCAAGTAAATGGAACTTAAGAGATATAGTACGTAATAAAGCAAGAACTTTAACAGGATTAGTTGGAATAGTTGGATGCTGTATGCTAATAGTTTGTGCCTTTGGAATGCTTAATAGTTTAAATAGATTTATAGAAATGCAATTTGATGAATTATTTAACTTTGATTACAAATTAACTCTAAAAGAAAATATTACAAAAGAAGAGTTAAAAGAAATAGAATCTGTTTATGGTAATGCTAGTTCTAAATCTCTTGGTATTGAAATAAAAAACAAAGGTACTAGAGAAAGTAACAATGCATTTATAACTGATGCTAAAGATTATGTAAGATTTGAAGATGATAAAAATAATTACATTAAATTAGATAATGATGAAGGTATTTATGTTACTTATAAATTAGCAGAAACTAATAATTATAAAATTGGTGATACTATAAAATGGCATATTTATGGTGATTCAAAATATTATGAATCAAAGATAGTTGGATTTAATAAAGATCCTCAAAATCAAAATATTACATTAACAAGAAAGTATGCTGAAAAATTAGGCATAGATTATATTCCTGATAGTATTTATACTAATAAAAACTTAAAGAATGTTAAATCTATCAAAAATGTTGAATTAATTCAAAATATTAATAATTTGAAAGATGGAATGGCTAACATGTTAAATACTATGAAATCTATGATAGTTTTAATTATATTTATTGCATGTTTCTTAGGTGTAGTAATTATTTATAACATTGGTATTTTATCTTACTCAGAAAAACAATATCAATTTTCAACAATTAAAGTTTTAGGATTTAAAGATAAACAAATCAAAAAAATATATATTAAACAAAATTTATGGATTAGTATTGTTGCTATTTTAATTGGATGTCCTTTAGGATATTACTTAACTGACTGGTTATTTAAAATGGCTCTTGATGAAACTTATGATTTTAGTGCATATATTAAACCATTAACTTATGTTTATGCCTCTGTTGGTACATTCGTACTTTCTTATATAGTTTCTAAAATCCTTGCTAAAAAAATAAAAAATATCGATATGGTTTCTAGTTTAAAAGGAAACGAATAAAAAAGAATCGCTTTAAGGCGATTTTTTAATTGAAAGTTTTCTTAAATAGTTCTTCAAATAATTTATTGTTTACTTTAGTTGCTACTGATAAATTACTTTTATCAGTTAAATTTACATAAGACAAATCATCTTTAATAGTTACTGTACATGGTTTAAACTCTAATATATTAGGGTTAATTATAGATGCTACAGTAGTTGGGTCGGGTGTTGCAAGAGCATTATCAATACCTTTTGTTTTACAAAAATCTATATATTTTTGACTAATAATATATAAAAATTTAGAAGTTATTTTATTTGAATAATATAAAGTATCAATATAATCTTTAGAGATACATGACATCATGGCTATGTCATGAGTAATTATTTTTATATCCTTAAAACCAGCATCAAATACAACTTTAGCACTTTCTGGATCAATCTTAACATTAAATTCTTTATATGGAATTTTAACAGATTCATTATAAGTAGTACCCATTATTACAACGTGTTTTATCTTATTTATAATACTTTTATCTTTTTTTATAGTACTTGCTAAATTAGTTAGAGGACCTAAACATACAAAAGTTATATCATCATATCTATTACAAGCATCAATTATAAAATCTTCGGCAAAAGTATTTTCAAACTTTCTTAAACTTGCTGGCATAAAAATATTACCAAGACCATCTTTACCATGAGCATACTCAGCACTCATAAATTCACAGTTATTTTCCCTAGAACCATAATACATTGGAATATTACTTTTTAAAATATCTTGAATAGTTTTTAAGTTATTAGCAGATTTTTCTTTAGAAATATTACCTGTTGCTAAAGTAAATCCAATTATATCAAGTTTATTTAAATATCCTAGCATTATAGCAATAGCATCATCAATCCCAGGATCTGTATCAAAAATATATTTCACTAATATCACCACTTTTTATCATGTTAATTATATAATAAATTATATTTTTTATAAAGTATTTAAGTATAATAATTTTATATTTAGATATACTAATAAAGTAATAGTATATATTTATTAGCACTTTACTATTGACATTGCTAATAAAAAGTGCTATTATTACAATGTAAGAAAAAATGAAGTTCTTACAGGTATAATTATTTATATTTATGTGCTACCTATATGGTGTCAACACATAACAAGAAAGGAAGTAGATATATATGATGATGGTACCTAGAAAAAATAATTTTGATTTATGGGAGGATATTTTTAAAGATCCATTCTTTAATTACGACGATAACAAAATAATGAAAACTGATATAAAAGAACATAAAGATAGTTATTCAATAATTGTTGATTTACCAGGATATGAAAAGGATAATATTAAAATAGATATTAATGATGGTTATTTAACAATAGATGCTATTGAAAGTTCTAATGAAGAAGAAAAAGAAAAAGGTAAATTTGTTCGTAAAGAAAGATATTATGGAGAATGTAAAAGAAGTTTCTATGTAGGTGAAGAAATAGAAGCTGAAGATGTTAAAGCTTCATTTAAGAATGGTACTTTAAAATTAGTAGTTCCTAAGAAAGAACCTAGAAAAGAAATCGAAAATAAAAAATATATCCAAATAGAAGGATAATTATAAATAAATTGATGGTATTTATTACCATCTTTTTTAATACCTATGGTATAATACTTTATAAGGAGTGAATTTACATGGAATACAATAAAGTAAAAGATGCAAATAAAATTATTAATAGAAGTTCATATATAATAGATAACCCAACTAAATATAAAAATAAATGGTCAGATTTATTTGGTAATAAAAACCCTATTTGTATTGAACTTGGAATGGGTAGAGGTAATTTTATAATAAATATGGCTAAAAGTAATCCAAATATTAATTATATAGGGATAGAACTAAATGAATCTCAAATAGCTACTGCAGCTCAAAAATTAGTTAACCAAAATATTCCTAATTTAAAATTAATTAATATGGATGCTATTAAATTAGATACAGTGTTTGGTAAAGAAATAAATACTATTTATTTAACTTTTTCAGAGCCATGGCCTAAAAAAAGAGATGAGAAGAAGAGATTTACTCATTACACTTATTTAAAACTTTATGATAAAATTTTTAAAAAGAATAAACATATTATTTTAAAAACTGATAATAAAATATTATTTGCATATTCATTAGAAACTTTATCACAATATTGGTATTCATTTAATAGAGTTAGTTTAGACTTACATCATGATGAAAATCCTATTCCAAATATTATGACTGATTTTGAAAAGAAATATTTTGAAGAAGGAAGACCTATTTATTACGTAGATGCTGAATTCAATGGTTAGTTAATAACCATTTTTTTAAAACATTTTTGCTTTAATCATAAAAATTATTTTAGTGACTAAATAATTAATTGAATTTAATAAATGAATATGTATGATTAGAAAGGAAAAAGAATATGGATAAAAATGTTAGACCATATAAACAAAGAGGAGATACTTGTGCAATTGTTTATATGCTGATGGTATTAGAATGTTACAAGATTATTTCCTAAGTAAATTGGTATGATGAAAGAAGATTATATAGAATTTATTGTTCAAAATACATGATTGGAATACCATTTTCTGCTTTAACATATTACATGTCAAAAAATGGTTTAAATACTACAATTTTTCACGAAAGCCAAGAATTATTTAAGAATGATAAAGGGCTTATTGATCAAGATGGTTTTAAAGTATGTGATCCACTATACAAAACTAAACAAAATAGAACATTTGATAAAATAGAGAAGTTTATGAATACAAGTATAGGCAAGTGGTTCATAAGTGTAAATGATAAATTAAATAATTTGATAATATAAAAGTATTATTTAATTTTGAAAGTTTACATGAAATTGACAAAAATATAAAAATGTGCTAAAATAGTTTTTACTTGAAGGGGTTTTGATTAATAGGGGGATGCTGTAAAATGAATAATGATAGTAAAACGAATATTGTAGATTTATCTATTTTTAAACAAAAAGAATATTACGAAAATTTAAAAAAACAATGTTTATTATTAAAAGAAAATCAATTTTCATTTGGTCAAGATTTAATCAGTAAATTATATCCAATAATTAGAAATTATCCACTTGAAATTCAAGGCGAAGAAAATATTCCTAAAGATACTAACGTTTTATTTGTTGCAAATCATAGTAATTCTCATGATATTTTTACTGCTTATGAAATTTTTTCTCTTTTGCAAAGAAGAGGGAGTGTTATGGTTGCAAAAGATTGCTTAAATTTATTAACGACACAAATTTTTAATATTTCTAATGCTACATTACTTGATAGAAAAATTGCTGATTCGAGAAAAAATTCAGTTTTAGAATTATCTAATAAAATAATTCAAGGAAATGATGGTTTGATCTTTGGTGAGGGTACATGGAATATACATCCAACTCTTCCAATGCATAATATCCACAACGGTGCTGCCAAAGTTTCACTAATTTCACAAGTACCTATTATTCCAGTTGTGTTTGAATACATTGAAAATGATGAAATAGTAACAACGGAAAATAAATTGTTTAAGAAGTGTGTTATAAGATTTGGTAAACCTATTTATACCAATTATTATGAAAAATTAAGTATGCAATCTGATTTAATAAAACAGAAAATGAAAGAAATAAGAACTGGTATATGGAGAGATTATCAAATAGTTAAAGATAATATATATGATATTGATCCTAAAATGTATGTAAATCATACTTTTGTAAAAAAATTTAAAGCATTAGGGTTTACTTATGATTCTAATTTAGAAAAGCAATTTTTATTATTCTTAGGAAATGAAGAAAGAAATAACGAATATACCATAAATGAAAAAAATATTTTAGTTCCTGGTATAACTGAAAAAAATATTAAAATGAGAAAATTATAAAAAAATAGTTTTCTCATTTTTAAGTATAAATATGTTATAATTGTATAAAGGTAGGTTTAACTTTATGAATGGTATTTATAATCTTTATATTCCAATATGTGGTTTATTAATTTCTATTATTTGTAATATAGTTTTCTTTTCTAAAGATAGAGCAAAAAATAAAGAAACTGAAATATTTTCTAGAGAACTTATTTATAGTTTGATTGATAGTATATTAATGGTTATCATTATTTATTTAGCACTATTTCATAATAATAACATTAAGTTGTTGGAATATCTAAATAAAGTTGATTATGCTATGTATATCCTATTTGCTAGTAATTTGTTTTTATATGTTTATTATGTTACTTCTAAAGAAAATGAAAATCAAAAAGTTAAATATTATAATTTGTTTTTTTGGATCACAACATTTATTGATATTGCATTAATGATTACACTTTTGTTTATGAAAGTTGATGTTCATATTAATGATTATTCATTATATAGTGATGGTATAGCTTTAAATTGTACGATGCTTGGTTGTGGTTTATATTTTTTTGCTATAGTAACTTGCTTGTTTATAAATTTAAAAAAAGCGATAAATAAAAAATTAACACCATTGTATGTTTTAATATTATTTTTTATATTAGTATACTCATTAAACCAAATTGATAAATCAATTGTTATTATATCTGCAGTTTTGGCTTTTGTTAATTTGATTATGTTGTTCACAATAGAAAATCCAGATATGAAAATGTTAAACGAAATGACATTAGCAAAGAATCAAGCTGAAAAAGCCAACCGAGCAAAATCAGATTTTCTATCAAGCATGAGTCATGAAATAAGAACACCCCTAAATGCTATAGTGGGTTTATCAGAAGATAATTTAAATTACATAGATAAAGTGCCAGAAGAAGTAGTAGAAAATTCTAAAGATATAGTTAATGCCAGTCAGACACTTCTTGAAATAGTTGGCAATATTCTAGATATAAATAAAATTGAAGCAGATAAGATGGAAATAACTTTATCACCTTATAATTTTAAAGAAGAAATAACAAATATGTGTCGTGTAACACAAACAAGAATAGGTGATAAAAATATAAATTTTAAATTAAATATAGCTGATGATATACCATATGAATTAATTGGTGATAAAGGAAAAGTAAAAGAGATAATAAATAACCTATTAACTAATTCAATAAAATAT
>CADBMU010000012.1 GCA_902795845.1 uncultured Erysipelotrichaceae bacterium | reverse complement strand
TAGCATCTTTTTCTGCTTCTCGAAAATGTATTATATAGTAATTTTTTGATATTTCAAGGCTTTCGACAAATAGTGACAAATGTTTTAATTAAAAAAAAGAAAATGCTTTTATTTTCTTTTATTTTCACTAATCATTTCAATGTCTTCTGAAAGTTGTTTAATTCTTTCAATTATTCTTCTAGCTTTTATAATATCTTTTCCGTTATTTGATAAATGTTCTTCCAACTCTTTAATATTTAAATTTGATGTAAAGAAAGTTGGTAATTTATCATTCATTCTACTTTGAAGGATAGTTCCTAGTACTTCATCTCTACCCCAATCAGTTACTTTTTCAGCACCTATATCATCAATAAGTAGAATATCTACATTTTGATAATTAAACATTTTATCAGCAAATAAATCCCAATCATCTTTTAAAGTTCTTAAAGCTTCTGGAAAATATACTATTTCTATACTTACACTCTTTTTTATTTTCAATTCATTTAATAAACATGAAATTAAAAAAGTTTTCCCACATCCAAAATTACCATGTAAATATAATCCTTTCATATTTTTTGATATATCATACTTGTCATAGAAATTTTTCAACCATTTTATTACTTTAACTCTATTTTTATCTGTAATATCAATATCTTTCATCCTTGAATTAGCTATTATTTGTGTTTCTGTTTTCTTTTTATTTTTTTTATCAGTAATTGCTTTAGTATACTTACACGGAGTATAAGTAAAGTAGAATTTATCTTCTATTTTAGTAGGATATTCTACATTTCCTTCATAATCACTAGAGCATTCAAAAAGCCCCTTGCATTCACGACACTTCTCTAATTGAAATAATATTTTTTCTAACTTAGAAGTATATTTCATAGCTTCTTCACGACTCATGCCGACTTTATTAACTAAATTTTTGAATTTAGGATTAGTACAAGCATGATCATAGTTTCTTTGAAGGCTAATTCTAACTTTTTCTTTACTTGTAAATTTTTCTTTTATACTTTCCATCAACATCACCTAAATTCACTTAATAATTCTTCTAATTCTTCTGACTCTTCTTTTGTAATTGTTTCTTTTTCAATATTTTCATTAAACCAAATTGGTTTTTCAATTATTTTTACTTTTGGATTAATATCATGCATTTTTTTAGTATATTTTTTATTTTGTTTTTCAGCTAAGTTCATTGCTTCAACAGCTGTTTCTATTCCTTCACGTTTCCAATGCGTTGCTATTGTTTCAATTAAAGGAGCAGATAATTTATTATTATTAGTTCTTAAAACATAATCAATTAAAACATTAACAACAGCTGGTTTAAGGCCAACATCTATTAACAAACTTTCAAGTAATTTTAATTCTCTTAAAGTAGGATTTGCACCTTTATTTTTATTTTTTAAAAAGTTATAAGGACTTGTATTTTCAAATACCCCTATTATTTTACCACGTTTTGAATTATCTCCAACAGGTGTTTTTAAATAATCTGGTTGTGTACGATAAATAAGTGTTGGTAATTTTCCAGTATTTGAGTATTGATAATATTTTCTAGCTGCTATTCTTAAATCTTCTTTATTGATATATCCTTTTTCATTTATAACTGTTCTTAAAAGTTCACTTATTTTTAATGAATCAAGATTATAAATAAATGCTAAATTATTTAATAACTCTCTTACTCTTTTATTAAATGTTCTTTCATTTACCATATTTTTAGGTAATGCTGAAACAATAAATTCAAAATCTAATTTATTTTGTAAGTTTAATTCAAGTGTTGTTCTTTCATTAGTATCAAAATTATCAATAACACTAACAGCTTTAAATGTTTCATCCAAATTCTTAGAAATGTCACTAAATCCTGTTAAATCGATTTTTTCTATTTCATATTCTTTTTTTAAAATATCGTATTCAAACTTGCCAATATTATTATATAAAACAACATTAAAAATCGGATGATTAAAAAATTCTTTTGCAGACAATGGTGAATATAATTCATATATATATTCATTTGCTATTGCTTCTTTATAGAACGTTTTAATAAGTCCCATAGCTTCTAAACATTCACGAGCTTGTTTAATTGTCTTTAAATCACTTTTTAAAATTGTCATTAAATGATGATGATTATATTCTAAACTTAAATTTTTATATTTTTCTAAATCACGCCATAAAGTAATGTATAAACTAACAGCATTAGATCCTATTATTGGTTCATATAAACTAATTAAATTTTTATGATCTTCGCTAGTTAATATAGTTTTGTTCACAACTTTATATTTATCAGCTGGTAGTAAATTAATATTGTTCATTTGAATCACCCTGTACTACTTATTATAAAAGAGAAAAAAAGAAAAAACAATGTTTTTCCTCTCAATTATTCACTAAATATATATGGATCATCAATTGTTCCACTTCCAGTTATATTTAAAGTAGCTTTTAAATTAATCACTGGTCTTACAGATGTTATACTATTAGTAACTAAAGTCTCTGTAATTGATTTATTATCAGTTATTTTCCAAGCATATCTATCATTTGTGTAAGAATAACTACCAGCTGGTGATATAGTCCATGTATTTTTATTTAAACCATTAAGTAAATAATTATTACTTCCATAACTACTATTATAAGTTACACCAGCAAGTACTGCTTCATCATATGAAATTAAACCAATTTTTAATTTCAAAGGGTTACTACATTTTAAACTAGGTGTATACTCATTATAATTTATATTTGTATCACTTACTTTATAATTATCACTTTTTAC
>CADBMU010000011.1 GCA_902795845.1 uncultured Erysipelotrichaceae bacterium | reverse complement strand
TTTTTTCTTCTTTTTATCTTCCATTATTTCTTTAATAATTTCTTCATTTTTAGAATCATTATTTAACTCTTTTTGTTTAAGTTTTTTTCTAGCCTTTTTCTTAGCACATTTTGTAATTATAAAACTAATAAAAATTAAGATTAAACAACCACTAAAAGCATAAATAACATATAAATAATTTTTAATTTGATTTTCCAAATCTTTTATTTGTTCATCATTATATCTTTGAAAAGTCTTTTCCACTTCATCATACATATAATAGCTTTCTTGTCCAGTTTCAACATTTTTACCATAAACTAAAGAATATTTAGAATTATCTTTATATTTATATACTTTGACTTCTTTATCATTAATCTTAATGGTTTTAGTTATAAAACCATTTGAGTTCTTAGGTAAATCTAATAAATAAATTGTTATTTGATTTGAATTTATTTCATTATATAATTCATATTTTCCATTATTATAAATTGCAAGAGATATATTACCATCACTATCTTTAATTCCTACTAAAGTTATTTTTAAAATATCACTTTTAAATGCTGGAACTTCTATATCACCAATTTTAACTGTTGTTTCATCAAAACCAGTAGGTTTTTCTAGTTTATCGCTTCTTTTAACAACACTAAAATCTTTGTTATTTATTTTTACTACAATAGGGTTAATATCTTCAACTATAACATTTATTTTATAAGTTTTTGAAGCACCATTTTGTGCTGTTACTACAATTTCAAAAGGATTAGATCCTTCAACAACTTCTTTTTCACCATCTCCTTCTACAGTAGCTCTATTGTCATTTTTTACGGCATTTATATTTATTTTGTCAACAGTAGATGGAACAGTTACACTATATTCTAAAGTATCTTTATTAAACTCTGGAGTTAAACTATAACCATCAATTGCTAAACTTTTTAAATTGTTATCTTTTGAATAAGTTGCTTCAAGTTCCGCTTGAGTCATGATTTTAACACTTCTATTACCAGTTGAAACAGACATAGCTGATTCATCAATAGCATATACTAAATAGCTTCCAATATTTATAGAGGCATTACCATTTTTTAAAGCTTGAAATTTTAACGTATAACTTTTTGATTTTACTCCAGATCCACTGGATGTATAATCTGCAACAGATGTTTGGCCACTAATTAATTTTAATCTACTATTATCATAATTAACTAGAAATTGCCAAGATCCCATTGGAGTACCAGAAGATACTGTAACTGTTGCTGTTATAGTATTTCCAACAACTGCTGTTCCACTAGTATTAACATTTATTGATGCAGATGCTGCATTTACAGTAATTGGTAATATAATAAATGAGACTAGAATACTAATAATTAAATTTTTTATTCTTTTCATAAACTTCCTCTTTTCTATTGTTCAATATTCCCTGTATTTAAAATATTTTTTTGAACTTTTAATAAATCTAGTGCATTAATTTTTCCGTCATGACTAACATCAGCAGCTTCTTTATAAGAACCATTTAAATTTGCTGTACCAAGTATTTGTTTTTGAACTTTTAATAGATCTAATGCATTAATTTTTCCATCACCAGAAACATCACCGTAAACTATAGCAATTAATGTTTCACTATTTGACCCATTAATATTTATTCTATAACCTGTAGCGATAGAACCATTTACTTCATTTCCTGATGCATCTGTAATAGAAACATTTCCACCAACGCTTGTTAAAGCATTTTTAATATCGTTAACATTAGTTCCAACATTTATCTTCGAAATATATCCATTACTATATCTAAATCCTGCACTGTTAACAATATTTTCTACAGAAGATGTTTGCTGTTGACTATTATTTTGATTATTATTATTTTCTACCTCATCCGTACTAATTGGTGTACCGCTCATTCCTTGATAAACAGGAATATAAAATTTAAATGAAGCATTTAGAATTCCAGCATCTTTATAAGCGTTATATAAAATTGTAGATTCGCTTACTGGAGCTTGAATATTTGTCATATATTGATTTAAATATCTAGATGTACTTAAACTAGGGAAGATATTAAATTTTTGATAATATGCTGTATTTTGTCCAGCACCAACATACTTATTATTTAAAAATTCGGCTCCACCAGTAACTGCTGTTTGTCTATCATTATCTTGGTTTCCAGTGCCTCCCCAATGATGATCTAAAGCATAAATTAAAGCTTTTTTAGTAACATCACTACCATCATATGCAGCAACATTATAAAAATTATAGTAATTATCTACAGATGCTCCATTATAAGTCCATCCAGTTCTTGTAGTATAATTTCCACTTACTACTGAATATAAAGCAGAATTATCAACAGGATAAGTATAACTTAATTTAGCACTTCCTAACTCTTGTCTTATTCTTGATGCTAGTGCTGTTTGGCTAACACCAGTAGCATTTGAAGCGTTCTTTATATATTCAGTTAAATTTGGTATTTGTTGAACTAAATAACTATTACCAAAAATTTTAGAAGAAGCTGTTTTATATGCTTCTGGATCAATAGCATCATTTCTATTTTGACTTTCGAACATAAATATGTTTACTTCGTTTAAAAAATTTCTTGGATCTAAGAAATACTTAACAGCATTCGTAGATACAGGAGAATATCCTGAATCACCAGTTTTTGTACAACTACTATCTTTATAAGCAGCATTTGATGTACTAATATAATTTTTTCCACAACTACTTTCAGCATTAACTGACATATTCCAGTCAATAGTATTTCCATCATTATCTTTAGTCATTGCTATAAAATCCCAGTTAGAATGAGCACTTTTTAAGCTACATAATCCACTCCAATAAGAAGATGGGAAGCCTTTTTGTTGCATTTCTCTTTCACAGTCATTAGTTGGTGTTCCATTATCATCAGTGCTTTCAACTTTTTCATAAACTTTTATATAATTAGAACAAACATATCCAATTGAACTAGAATTATAATTTACTTTATACCAACCATTTGGGCAATCTGCATTTCCTGCAACTAATTCTGCATCTGGCATATTAAAAATTTCACCAGATGATGCCATTTTGTAATAACTTGTTGAACTTGGATCTTTTCTAACTCTTACACCTGCTCCAGTTATTACACCATAATAACTTTTTGCGTATACAAACATAGGAAAAGAGCATAATAATAGAAAAATAAAATATTTTAAACTTTTATTTATTTTCATACTAATCACTCCTTCTTATATTATCTATGAAAATTATATCACAATTCGACACTATTTTTTCATGTAACGTAGTATTTTATGTCAAGTCAATGTTAAATAAAAATCAAGTGCTTTTATATAATAAATATGATATAATTTTAAACGAATATAATAATAGGATGTGTTGACATGAAGGTGTTATTTAATAAATTAAAAAAAAGTAACAGAGTTTTACTTATTCTGTATATAATATGTGTAATTTCTTATTCAGTAGGTTTTACTTTTTTTATAAGAAGTTTGTTATCATTACAAGGAATTGAAACTGTAATAAGAATTATTTTAATAGTATTTTTTAGTATTTGGTTAATAGTATTTATCATGTGGAATTTAATTAATTTAATATTAAAAAGAAATAAAACTATTAT
>CADBMU010000010.1 GCA_902795845.1 uncultured Erysipelotrichaceae bacterium | reverse complement strand
TCCAAATTGGGTTTTGTCTCATACATGTAACAAGTACATCTGTATAAGATGCAATATTATTTGTTTTCATTGCTACAATATCACGATGTGGATAAATTCTATCTAAGTGTAACTCTAAAGTATCTTCTATAGATATTATTTTTTCATCTTCTCTTGTATTACTAGCAAGATATTTAACTAGTTCTGTTTTACCTGAACCAGTTTCACCACTTACTATAATATTACAACGAGCATGAACGCAATCAATTAGGAAATTAAGTAAATCTTCAGTTACATAATCTTCTCTAATTAATTTTTCTCTATTTAAACGAATTTTAGCAGGTGTTTTACGAATTAATACTGCTATACCATTAGTAGCAATTGATTCATGAACGAAATTCAAACGTAACTCTGTACTTTCAGCATCTAGGAATGGATGGGCCATATTAAATGTTTTACCCATAACATTTGAACATTGAAATGCTAATTTTTCCATTAAAGCATTATTTATCTCAGGTCTTTCTACTTTATAAACACCTTTAGTTAAAGTTTTTAAAAATACTTGACCATTGTTACTATATGAAATATCTGTTACATTATCGTCCATTAAAAATTCATTAATTGGACCAAAATCTAGTTGTGAAAATATAGCATCATTCATAAAATCACCTCCTTTTTATTCATTCTTTTAATTATTCGTTATCGTTGTTATTATTAGTATTTGAATTATTATTAGTTGTATTATTATTTGTATTTGTTGTTGTATTAGTGATAACATTTTCAGGGATTGTTGCTGTCTTAGCTAATATAAAGTTTTTAATATAATCAGATGCAACAGATGTTTCACCAGGATTTGCTGAATATGATTTATTTCTTGGTACAGGTAATATTTCAACTCCACCAGATACATAACCAGCTTTCATTAGTAATAAGTACATATCATCAGGTACTGCAAACAATAATTCTGCAGGTGTTCTTGATTCTACAGTAGTTTCAAAAACATGATTTCCTTGACTATCTTTAACTGCTAATACTTCAATACTTTCAATTAATTTACCAAAAATTATTTTTCCACTATCATCAGTAGCTTTTAAATATAAATCAATATAATTTCCAGGGTATATTGAGTTACCATATGTATCATGTAAATCTACTGATAATGAGTAAATTGTATATCCATCAGGGATATCAGCAAATGCAGAATCAGGCATTTCTGATTCAGTCATTATTGCAGAAGTATAGAATAAACTATTTGCAGGGATTGTTACTCCATATGCTGCATAATTATTAATTATTTGACTTGCATTTTGTATAAGGTTAGGACTATTAGAAATTACACTACTTGAAACTTCCATGTATCCTATCATATCTTCAGTAATTTGTGTTCTTGAAGATATTTCAACTTTAGCATAAGGTACAGTAACAGGTTTTATAGCTTGCTTTACACGCCAATTATAGCCAATGTATAAAACTAATACACCGGCTATAACTCCTAAAATTGTTACTGTATTCTTATTTCCTAAAAATCTTTTTACTGTTGTTAAAAAATTTGCCATTATTTTTCCTCCTTTTTATTCTTAATTATTATTAGGTAATTCAAGAATACCATCAACTTTATCAACTAAATCAAAACTTTTAGAATCTCCTGAAATAGTAAATACACTTGATTTGCTTGAAACTTTTACACTAACTTTTGGTGGTATTTCTTTTAAATCATAAAATGCTACATGATATGTTTTAGAAATACTTACGTTTTCAGAAAATCTTCTGATGAAACTTTCAACGAATTTTTCTTGATTAATTTTTAATTCTTGATTTTCTCTATAATACGCTAAATCTACTGCATCAAACATTGAAGCTTCAGTAATTTCTTTGATTAAATAATAATCTTGAGTACTAGAAGTTGTAACATTTGATATCATCATCATAACTACTGTTATGAATACACCTAAAACTATTAACCAATATCCCCAATAAACTTCCTTCATTTATTATTCAATCCTTTCTATTACTTTCTATCAAAATCTTTATAATTTGCATGTTGTTGACTTAAGAAATCTTTTAAGAAACTACTAGTACAATAATAAGAGTTACTAGAATTATTAGCTGAACAACTTAATGTATCATTACTATATTCTTTATTTTCAGCATTATATGCTCTTATTTTTGAAGTTAAAGTTGGTGTTAAATCTATTTCAAATACTGGTGTATTACTATAGATTTCTTGACCTTTACTTTCAATCTCTTGTACTGCATCATCAGACCAGTTTTGACCTTTTTGACTATCATCGACATAAACATCATCTAATGAAATTGTCTTATACGAAACTGTTGTATCACCATTATTCCATATACATCCGATGCATTCAACTTTACAATCAGGACATTCTTTAAATTTACATTTTTTATCTTCTACATAACAATTTTTAGAATTATCTGGGCAAACACATTCTACTATACAATCAGGACCAGAACAAGATTTTGTTTTATATTGACAAACATACTCTTTACCAGCAGTAACTTCATTCTTAGTATTAAAGATTGAACAACTATCTCCCATAATTTTATTAGTATAAGTATCATTAGCACACTTAGCATCATTTCCGCCAACACCGATATTAGTTATAGATAAATAATAATTGTAAACTCCTGTATCAGGATCATGTTGTAAAGCAACTGGGAATACATATCCTAAACTTTTTAAATTTTCTTGTTTTTCTACTTTACTTTTATCAGTAACAATTGTTCCATATGGATGATAAGTATAAACTTCTTTTACAGCATCTTTATAAGTTGCCTCTTTTTTTACTTCTTCTTTCATATAAAGAGTAGATAAATCTATACTAGAAGTTTGAATATTAGAATCTTCGGAATCAACATAAATATATTGAACCTCTGATGTTCCGGCTGATTTCGTACCATCTGTATAAGAATCATTTATACTAATATACTTATTTGTTGTTGTTCCTAAGTCACTAATTGTTTTTTCTATTTTACCCTCAACATCTTTATATACTTCATCATAACTGAATTCGATTATTGGATCAAAACAATAATTATTTGCCCATTCAGTACATGATTTATATTCATTAATCTTATTAGCTAACTCAGTTAATAGAGCCTTATATGTTTCATTAAGATTTACTTCTGGATCAGTACCAGCCACTAATGCATCATTTTGACATGTTGGTACTCCCCATGTAAATAATTCATGCTTATTATTAATATTATTATTCCAAGCTCCAATAGAATTTGATGTTCCTAATTCTTCTTTATAAATTAAATCTGCTGCATAATAAGTATATGAAACAGTTTTTGGAACAGGAATAGTTGTTGTTTGTTGTGTTTGATTTTTATTTTGATTTTTATTTTGATTTTTATTGTTTGTTCCAGAATTTGATGTTACAGGTACTGTACTCGTAGTTGTTCCACAAGTCATAGAACCTGTTTTTGCATAAGCAGCTTTATTTTTTACAGCCTTATCAATTGCTTTGTTACGTTGGTAATCATTCCATGCAAGTCTTATTCTTTCTTCTATGTTTTTTACTTCAGATATAAACTTATCCTTTTTTATTTCTGTAGTATAACATGTTCTAGTACCAGTTATTTTCATGTTAGAACCACTATCATCTGATTTATTCCAATTTCTTTTTAGTTTAAAATAGCTTCCATTTTGTGTATCTATTTCACCAGGGAAATCATAATCAATTTGTTCTAAGCAATATACTTCACAGTAATTATTACCTCCTAAATTTACTTTAGTTTTTTCAGGTTTAGTTTTAGATAATATAGGTTGCTTAGCATTTTTCTGTGTATCATTTTCTTTCTTCAAGCTAGTTCCACAAAATTCTTCAAAACCGCCTTGACTAATACAATATTTTAATTTTGTATCATCTTCTAAATCCTTTACATTACCGTTTGTATCACATTTTCCACTTAATGAAGTTGAAGCTTTACAACTACAATTTTCGTCTGGAATAGTAATATCATATGTTTCGCTATCATCACTTTCTTTTGGTATAATATCGCTTATTGAACACTTATTAGAAATATTTACTATATAATTTTGTAGTTTTCCAGGACAATTAATTAAATAAACTCCATTAGAAGAGGCTGTAACTGTTCCATTTAGATTAACTTTAAGTTGGAAATCCCCACCTTTACAAGATTCTATAGGCGTTGTAACATTAATTAAATATGTTCCATTATTATAACTAACGCTATTTATCGCACCTTTTGTAGTTGAAAAGTTATTTTGACTAAGATTTGGAACTGCTAATTTAAGAGAAATATTCACTATTGCATTATTTCCTACAATCTCTTTTGTATAAGTCATTTCTTTAGAACTATTTGATAATTTTGTCCTATTATTTAATGAAATATATGAATTTAATTCATTAGCAAGATCATTTAAAGAGTTGGAAGATAACCATTTATCAAAGGAAACTATTGCATAATCATTACTTGCACTACTTTTTGCATCTCCATATTTTTTAGCAATTACTCTCACCATATACTCAACTTGATCATGCTCTTGATATTTAGATAATATTTTAGCATATGCTGTACCCGATACATTCGTAGCCTGACATTTTGAAAAATCATCAACATTTGATTTACCATGATCAATACAGTAAATAGGTGTTCCGCTACATTTTCCTCCTGCTACTGTTTGATTAAAAGTCCAGTATCCTAAACTTTTTTGATTTATCGTTGCTAAATGATGATTGTTTAAATTCGTTCCAACAGCTTTTACATTACCAGTTAATATAAAAGAACTTAATCCAATTAAACTAATATATTTTAATATTTTTTTCATATTAATCTACTCCTTTTTCTTATGATAATAATCACAATAGTAGTAACCCCTGCTATTAATATGATTGACCCTATTACTATTAACAACTTTTTATTCTTTTTTATAAAATCTAAAAATTTATTTTGAGTTTTCTTTGTTTCATTTTTTTGTTCTTCTTTTTTATTAGTCTTTCTATATTCTTCTGATTTCTTCATAAAATCATCAAGATTATATGTTGTATCAGTTGTATATTCTTGACAATATTCAAAATTTGGATATTGAGAACAAAATTCAAACTCAGAATAGCTATTATACATTGGAGTAACCATGATAAATGTTCTTAAATCTAATACACATCCATCAACATTTGAATAAACTTTTATAGTATAAGTTATTACTTTATCAGCAATGACATTGCCTAAATCAATTACTCCATTATTTGAATCTGAATAAAAATAAGTTCTATTAATCCTTTGATCGTCGGATGAAACATTTACACTAATATCGTTCGTAATATTTAAAATCTTAATATTAAATCCTTTTTCCATAATCGGAACTTTTTGATCTGGATGAATATCTCCATCTTCATCAACGTAATTCATTGTTTCACCAGTATCAATTTCTGTTTCTTCATAAGTTGCTTTTACAGTAGATGCAATATTATTAAGTTCAACCTGTTTTTCATAACTGCATTCTGCAGCATTAACGTTTACTGCAAAACAAAATGACATCAAAGATACTAAGATATACTTTGCATTTTTTCGCATAATATCACCAACCTAAATTTCTATGGTCTTATTGTAGCACAAGAACATAGTATTTTCAAGTAAATATCTAATAATAAATAATGCAAAATAATTGCTTAGATTAATGATTTATGATATATTTTTATTGGTGATAGTATAATGAAAAATAAATTAATAATAACAGGTGTAATTTTAGGAATAATTGCAATTTTTGGAGTTTTTTATTTTGCAAGTAAAACAAGTAATAATGTTAAAACTGATGGTGATATAGTTTATATTGATGTAAATGAACTGGAGAAAAAAATAAATAATAAAGATTCATTTGTTTTAGTATTTACTCAAGATGGTTGTAGTCATTGTGAAGCTTATGCTCCAGTGTTAAAAGAAGTGAGTAATAAATATAATATTAAAATCTATGATTTAAATTTAACTAAAGTAAAATCTACTGATATTGCAAGAGTTAATGCTATTGCAAGTATCAGTGGTACCCCTACTACTGTATTTTATAAAAATGGTGAAGAAGAAACTACATTAAATAGAATTAATGGTGATACTACTTCTGATAAACTTATAGCTAAATTACAAAAACTTGGATATATTAAGGGAGAATAAAATATGAAAGAAAAAATAAAAAACTTTGTAATTGGAATATTGGTATTTTTATTATATTTTAAAGCATTACCAATAATACTAAGTGTTATCTTTGGTCCTAGTTTTAAATCTTCTTCTAAAATGATTAGTAATATTTACTTATCTTTAGCAGAAATAATTATATTCTTAATTTTATTCTTTATATTTAGAAAAACAATTATTAATGATATTAAAAAATTTAAAACTGATTATAAAAAGAATTTAGATACAGGATTTAAATATTACTTCGTTGGATTTCTAGTAATGGTTACTTCTAATTTAGTAATTAATCTTATTAGTGGTGGTCTTCCAACTAATGAATCTGTAAATCGTGAATATTTAAAAATGTATCCCCTTTATTCTGTTATAGCAATGGTCTTTGTTGGACCATTAGTTGAAGAAATAGTATTTAGACTAGGTTTTAGAAAAGCTTTTAGTAAATGTTTACCTTATTGTATATTTTCAGGACTATTTTTTGGAGGACTTCATGTTTATACGGCATTTGAAGGAATGCAATTTGCTGAAATGTTAAAAAATTGGATTCAAGTTCTTTATATTATTCCTTATAGTGCTTTAGGATGTGCTTTTGCTAAAGCTTATTATGAAACTGATAATATTTGTACAACAATGTGTATTCATATGTTACACAATGCCCTAACAGTATTTTTAATACTTGTAACAATGTAAGGTGAAATATGAAAAAGAAGAAAATTATAAGTTTTTTAATTTTTATAGTATTAATAGTAGTTTGTTTTGTTTTATATGCAAGATATATTGGAACGACTGGAGTTAAAGTAATTGAAACTCCAGTTGTTGATAACGATATTCCAACTTCTTTTGAAGGATTTAAAATAGTAGAATTTGCTGATATTCATTATGGCAATACTACTTCATTAAAAGATATAAAACTACTGGTTAATAAAATTAACCAGTTGAAACCAGATTTAATTATCTTTGCAGGAGATTTATTTGACAATTCAATTAAAATAACAGAAAATGATGTTAATTCTTTAAAAGAAGAACTTAGTAAAATTGATGATACGGTAAATAAATATGCTGTTAAGGGTGATCAAGATTATAGTAATTTAACTGATTTTGAGACCATATTTAAATATGCTAATTTTACTATCCTAGATAATTCTAATGAACTAATATATTATAAAAACACTGTTCCAATTAAAATAGTAGGAACAACATCTATTTTAAAAAGTAAAATAGATTATAATAGTGCCTTTACTATTTTAGGTGATGAGAATGATTATTTTACGATTTTAATTGCTCATGAACCTACTATAGTAAATGAAATAAAAGATTATAAAGTAAATGTTTTATTTACTTCTCACTCTCTTGGAGGATTAATTAATATTCCTTTTGTTGGTGGTTTAATTCATTTAAAAGGAACTGATAATTATACTAAAGGATTATATAATGTTGGTAATGTAAAAATGTATGTTAATAGTGGTATTGGTACCCAAGATTATAAATTTAGATTTAATAATCGTCCAAGTATTGATTTATTTAGACTTTATAACAATTAAAAAAAGACTTGTTTTTGAAAGTCTTTTTTCATTAGCAAACACATTCTATATAAGTATCAGTTAAGCATTTTATACAACAAACACAACCTAAGTCAATTGTGAAGAATGAGTTTGTTGCTATATATGGATTAATACTTGCAGTATCAGGATTATCAGCAAGTACTCTACATGTACAGCAATTTCCATCTACTTTCTCTACTCTGAATACGCATGAACATAATTGTCCTTCAGCATTAGTTGCTGGTAAATCTTTAGTTGTTGGCATGCTAAGTGGTGTACTATTTGAACAACATGTATATAACATTATTGGTCTTGTATTACAAATTAAGCAATTTGGACCTCCTCCTAAAGATGGTCTGTCACATGAATCCAAACAACTGTCAGGACATGCATTTTGTTGTAATACTAAAATTACGTTTAATATTTCAGCAATACAACTAGAACTTGATTTATTATTGTTATTGCACATATCTTTCACCCTTTCATGTATTCTCATTATTAATTTATGTTAAATTTCCAAAATAGTGATTGTTTTAGTTATTTCTTTTTTTTTATATTTATAGTATAATTTTAATAGGTGATAAAATGGATAAGGTAATAGAATATGGTATTATCATTTTAGCTTTATTAATTATTTCATTAATCGTTATTAAATTAATGAAAAAAGACTTTAGTGTTGAAGCTAATAAGTTGATTGGATACCTTGGTGGAAAAGATAATATTATTAATGCTGAATGCAATATGTCACGTTTCAAAGTTATTTTAAAAGATATTTCAAAAGTTGATAAAGATGCTATTCAAAAGCTTGGAGCTAAAGGAATAGTTGAAATTGATAATCAATTAAAAATAATTTTTGGCAAAGATGCAAGAGTATTAAAAAAATACATTGATGAAATCATATAAAAATATAGCGAGAGCTATATTTTTATATTTGTTCTATATCTAAAATGTTATCTATATTAATTGCTTCATTATCCATTGTTAATAAATAATTATTCTTTCTACCCACAATAGTTTTTGTAAATGTCTTATCATACGTTGTAATCCTAACCTTACTTTTATAAACAAAATTAGAAGAATTAAATATATCTGATATTTTTCTACCTATATTTCTAACGTCATTTATTTCACTCTTCTTTTCTTCTTCATAAAAGATATCTTGTGAATTATTAATTTTTTTGTCTATCTTATTAGCAAATACTTTTGGTAATTCTTTATTCATAGTAACACCTCACTATATTCTATGATAAAAGTCCAAATATGAGACATAATAATTATATGAAAAAAATATTAAATAAGAAAAACTTAATATTATTTGTTCCTCTAATAATACTCATGGTTATTAGTTTTTTAACCATGTATAATTCCAGATATATTTCTAAAATATATGTAAATCATTTAAATAAGCAAATGATTTGGTATTTTATTTCTATTATAATTATTTTATTTCTTCCAAATATAAAAATGTTATTTAAATTTTCTAGTATAATTTACTTATTTAATGTTTTATTACTTTTATTAGTCTTAAAATTTGGAAATACGGTTAATGGAGCAAGAGCTTGGTTTAACCTTGGTTTCATTGCTTTTCAACCAAGTGAATTTATGAAGCTAAGCTATACTTTATATTTAACTACTATCATAAAAAAATATAAAAGAAAAAATATAAAAACTGATTTTATTTTTTTGTTAAAAGTTTTAATAATATTTTTAATACCAAGTATTTTAATATTCTTAGAACCTGATACTGGAGCAATTATTTTTTTAGGAATTATTACTTTATTTATGTTATTTTCATCAGATATTAGTAAATGGTGGTTTTTATTAATTTTTATTTTAGTTACTCTATTTATAAGCTCATTTTTCTATTTATTTTATTTTAAACAAGATACTTTAATTAATTTAATTGGTACAACATTTTTTTATCGAATGGATCGAATATTTAATTTAAAAAATAATATGCAACTTAATAATGCTTTAATTGCTATTGGTAATGGAAATATTTGGGGATATGGAATTAATAAGGCAAGTATATATATCCCTGAAGCCGCTACTGATTTTGCTTTTTCTGTTGCTGTTAGTAGTATGGGTTTTATTTGTAGTTTAGTTATAATTATATGTTATTTTATAATTGATACATATTTTATTAATTCTATTTTTAAAACAAAAAATAAAACCACTAAGTTATTTACTAGTGGCTTTATAAGTGTTTTTATTTTTAGTCAATTATACAATATATTTATGAACATTGGATATCTTCCAATAATGGGAATATGTCTTCCATTTTTGTCATATGGTGGTTCATCATTAGTAGTATTCTCTTTTTATATAGCAATTATCTTAAGATTAAAAACTAATAATATCTAGGATAATAATAACTATATGATGAATAACCATAAGGATAATTGTAATTAGGGTAATATGGTTGATTTACATACACGGGTCTTGGTCTTGTTAACCCTACTGCTGCTCCACCTGTCACTGCTCCGACTAAAAAAGGAAAGAAAAATTGTCTGTCTTCATATGGATAATTATTTGGATACATAATAAAAACTCCCTTCTTATTTTATAATATGTCTAGGAGTTTTTTTCATTATTTATATAAGCCTAAGAAATATTTTTTCTTGCCTTTTTTTATAATTACTACTTCTTTATCAATAGCGTTATCTTTAGTAACAAGATAATTTTCATCAGTTATTTTATCATTGTTTATACTAATGGCATTGCCATTTACTAATTCTCTTGCTTCTCTTTTACTTGAACATATTTTATTATTAACAAGTAAATCAATGATATTTATATCTTCATTTATAACGAATGAAGGAACATCTTTAAAATTATCTTTAAGAGTTTTAGCATCTAATGTTTTTATTTCATCAGTAAATAATGCTTTACTGATTTTTTTTGCTTTTTCATATTCTTCACTTCCATGTAAGAAAGTTATTACTTCACGTGCTAAAGCTTCTTGAGCAATTCTTAATTCTGGAGCTTTATTATGTTCAATTTCAATTTTTTCTATTTCTTCTTTAGTAAGGAAAGTTAATTTCTTTAAATAATCAATTACACATATATCACTTGAATTTATTAAATACTGATATAATTCATAACTTGATGTTTTATTTTTATCAAGCCATAAAGCATTACCTTCTGTCTTACCAAATTTAACACCATTTGCATCTAAAACTAGTGGCATTGTCATTCCATATAATTCTTTATCTAATTTCTTACGAGCAAGTTCAATTCCTGTTGTAATATTACCCCATTGATCAGATCCAGCTACTTGTAGGGTAACACCTTTTTGTTCATACAATGTAACAAAATCTAATCCTTGCATAATTGTATAAGCAAACTCACAGAATGTTATTCCTGATTCTAATCTTCTTGAAATAATATCTTTATCAAGCATATAATTAACATTTATATATTTTCCCCAATCTCTTAAGAAATCAATAGTACTGATATTTTTAGTCCAATCATAGTTATTAACAACTTCAAAGCCAAATATTTCTTTAGCTTGTTTAGTAAGTCCCTCTACATTATGTTCTACTTCTTCAGGTGTTATCATAGGTCTTTCTTTAGATGGTTTTGGATCCCCTATAAGCCCTGTAGCACCTCCAATAAGTAAAATTGGTTTATGACCATATTTTGCAAGTCTGGTAGCTATTAAAAATGATGAAAAATGTCCTATATGCATTGAATCAGCAGTTGGATCTGTTCCAATATAAAATGTTAATTTTTCATTGTTTAATTTATCTTCAAGTTCAGGACTTGAAATATCCTTTATTAGTCCTCTATATTTTAAATCTTCAAATAACGTCATAACTTCTCTCCTTTTTTAAACTTCTACTATTTTTAATTTTCAATATTTGCATTTTTAATTTATCAAAATCAGTAACTTGATACAATTCTAATGCTAATTGATAAGTTTCACTTGAAAAAGCAAAATCACTGTTTGATAAGATTATATCTTGATATTCACCTTCTAATAAGAATGTAGCTATAAGGTATGCAAGATAAAACCTTATTCCTTCAAAATTACTCTCTAAAGTATTTATATACACTGAATAACCATTTTGAGTATAAACTACCCTGTAAAAACTATTTTCATGATTAATTAGCTTAACATGAAACCCTGCTAATGTTAAAATACCGATTAAATTCAAATTAGAATTCTTCTCATCAACATTTAACAAGATATCGATTAAATTTCCTTTTCTATCCATTAACTTTTACCCTCCTAAAAAATAAAAAATTCATAAATCTAAGGACGGAAATTTCCGCGGTACCACCTTAGTTTATGAATTAACATACACTTTTGATTATAAAGCATCACCTTTTTAAGTTCATAAATTGTAATTTCATTGTTAACTGTTATTAGTTTTCACCAACCACTAACTCTCTTTAAACATTTATCAACAACTACTTTGATTTAATCATCACTTAATTAACAATAATATGATAACATTTAATAGATTAAAAAGCAATAAAAAAATACCCGACAAAGGGTATTTATAAACATAAAAAAAATGGCAACTTCCTATTTTCGCTTAACACTATCGTCGGCGTTTTAGGGCTTAACTTCTCTGTTCGGAATGGGAAGAGGTGTATCACCTAAGCTATCGTCACCAATAAGGATTTTGTCCTTTAAAAACTAGATAATATAGTTCTCAAACTATCAATAATAATTAAATAAGTTAAATCCTCGAGCTATTAGTACTGGTCAGCTCAACGTATCACTACGCTTCCACATCCAGCCTATCAACGTTGTAGTCTTCAACGGCTCTTACTTTACGAAAAATGGGAAAATTCATCTTGGAGGAGGCTTCCCGCTTAGATGCTTTCAGCGGTTATCCCGTCCATACATAGCTA
>CADBMU010000009.1 GCA_902795845.1 uncultured Erysipelotrichaceae bacterium | reverse complement strand
GAAGTAAAAAATTCTGCTTATGAAATAATTAAGAAAAAAGGTGTAACTTGTTATGGAATAGGTATGTGTTTAGTAAAAATAACTAATGCTATTTTAGAAGATCAAAAAATTATTTTACCAGTATCAAGTTATGATAAGAATAATGAATTATGTATTTCAACTCCTGCAATAGTTGGATCATCTGGTGTAAAAGAAAAAATATTTATACCTCTTACTCTTGATGAAGAAGCCAAATTAACAAAATCTATAAATATTATTAAAGAAGCTATTAAAAGTATAAATTAATAGTTTTTTTCTTTTGCTTATAAGTTTTATTTGCTATAATAAATAAAGTGAGGATGGTATAAAATGGACTATTTAGATAAATTAAATGATAAACAAAAAGAAGCTGTATTACACATGGATGGTCCATGTTTAGTAATAGCAGGTGCAGGTAGTGGAAAAACAAAAGTATTAACTACAAGAATTGCTAATTTGATAGATAATGGTGTAAGTCCCTATAATATTTTAGCAATAACATTTACCAATAAAGCTGCAAAAGAAATGCGTGAAAGATTAGAATTATTGATTCCAAATAATAATGCTTTTGTTGGAACTTTTCATTCATTTGGAGTTAGAATAATAAGAGAAAACTATGATTTACTTGGTTTAAATAGAAATTTTACTATACTAGATAGTGATGATGTTACAACAATAATAAAAAGAATAATGAAAGAAAAAAATATTGATTCTAAAGAATGCGCACCAGCTTATATAAGAAATAGAATTAGTTTTATAAAAAATGAAAATATGAGTATTGCTGAAATAGAGAAATTCTTTAATACTCCGGCTGAAAAAATAGCTTATGAAGTATATAAAGATTATATTAATATTTTAAAAAATAATAATAGTGTTGATTTTGATGACCTACTGTTATTACCAGTTAAGCTATTTAAAAATAACCCTGAAGTACTTGAAAAATATCAAGATAGATTTAAATATATTTTAATTGATGAGTATCAAGATACTAATGAAGTTCAATATTCTTTAACTAAATTACTTGCTAAAAAACATCAAAATATATTTATAGTAGGTGATCCAGATCAATCTATTTATATGTTTAGAGGAGCAAATTATAAAAATATTTTGAATTTTGAAAAAGATTATAAAAATGCTGTAATTATTCCTTTAGAAGAAAATTATCGTAGTACATCAAATATTTTAAATGCTGCAAATTCAGTAATTAGAAATAATAAAGAAAGAAAAGAGAAAAATTTATGGAGTTCTAAAGGTGAGGGTGTAAAAGTTAAATATTTAAGATCTTATGATGAAAAAAATGAAGTAGATTTAGTTATTAGTGAAATAAAGAAATTATTAGAAGCAGGTTATAAGAAGAAAGATATAGCAATATTTTATCGAACTAATGGCCAAGCACGTGTTGTTGAAGAACAATTCTTAAAAGCAAATATACCTTATAAAGTAGTCGGAAGTTTTTATTTCTATGCAAGAAAAGAAATTAAAGATTTAATCTGTTATTTAAGATTAATACTAAATAGTGATGATGAAATAAGTCTTAGAAGAATAATAAATGTTCCTAAAAGAAAGATTGGACCATCAACAGTTAATAATCTAGAAAATATGGCTAGAGCTATGAATGTTTCAATGTTTGAAGCTATTGAAACAGGTAAAGAACTGGAATTTAAAAATTTAATATTAGAACTTAGAAAAGATAGTGAATCTTTGTCTCTTACGGAATTAATTGATGATATTTTAGATAAGTCTGGAATGAGAAAGGAATATGAAACTGAAGGAAGTTTAGAAGCTGATTTGAGACTTGAAAACTTAGAAGAATTTAAAAGTATAACAGCTAGTTTTGAAGAACAAACTGGTAGTGTAAATTTAGAAGATTTTCTAGAAGAAATAAGTTTAGTCGCAGATATAGAAGAACATAAAGAATCTAATGATGAAGTTACATTAATGACTATACATAGCGCAAAAGGACTTGAATTTGATGTTGTATTCTTAATCGGTATGGAAGAAGGAATATTTCCTCATCAAAATGCTTTTGTAGAGGAAAATGGTATTGAAGAAGAAAGAAGACTTTGTTATGTTGGAATTACAAGAGCACGTGAAAAATTATATTTAACTAATGCTAAAAGAAGAATGCTATATGGTCGTGAAAGTATTAACCAACCATCGAGATTTATTAATGAAATTGATGAAAAATACATTGAAGAAGCAGAAAATTCTGTAAAAGAAATAAAAAAAATACATCGTGAATCAATGTATACTAATGATGATACTCAATATAAAAATGGCGATATAGTAGAACACGATACTTATGGAAAAGGTGTAGTAATTAATTGTGATAAAATGATTGTAACAGTAGCATTTAATAATAATATTGGAGTAAAAAAATTAATGAAAAATCATAAATCTTTAAAAAAAGTGGCAACGTATTAATGGGGTGAAATTATGGATATAGAGAAAAGAATTAATGAATTAACAGAAATTCTAAATAAAGCTAATTATGAATATTATGTATTGAATAAATCTTTAATTACTGATCAAGAATTTGATAAGTATTTAAGAGAATTAGAAATCTTAGAAGAACAAAATCCAGAATTGGCTAAACCTGATAGTCCTACTAAAAGAGTTGGAGGAGAAGTAATTGATAAATTTGAAAAAGTTAGACATAATATTCCAATGTTATCACTTCCAGACGTATTTAGTGAAGAAGAAATAGTTGATTTTGGTCAAAGGATTAAAAAAGAAAATTTTGAACCAGAATACGTTTGTGAATTAAAAATAGATGGTTTATCAGTTTCTTTAAAATATGAAAAAGG
>CADBMU010000008.1 GCA_902795845.1 uncultured Erysipelotrichaceae bacterium | reverse complement strand
CAGGGGGTTTAAAAGTAGTAAAGGAAGTGATTATATATGACTAAAAAAGATTTCTTAATCTTCGGATTATTTATCTTAATAATCATATTATTATATATAATTTATAAATTAATATTTATATTAATATAATAAAAAAAGCATCTTTATTTTGACTGAATAAAGATGCGAACACCACGTGGTTAGCATCATTCCCTAAAGAAATCTGCTTCTCACTTAGTTAATAATAACATAAACTTTATTGTAATGCAAATTTAAAATATCTATTTGCATTTTTGAAGTTTATTTGATATAATACATTTGCTTGTTAAAAAGCACATATAATCCGCTGAAATATATTTTTATGATTATACAAGATATTTATAGAAAGGAAGTTGTATAATGGCTAATTTAGTAGACAAAATTAATGAAAAGCACATTAAAAAAGATATTCCTGAATTCCGTGTTGGAGATACTGTACGTGTAGATGTATGGGTAAAAGAAGGTAAAAAAGAAAGAATCCAAGCTTTTGAAGGATTAGTAATTGCTAAAAAAGGTAGTGGAGTTTCTGAAACTTTTTCAGTTCGTAAAAAATCTTATGGAATTGGAATTACAAGAATATTCCCAGTTAACGCTCCAACTATTGACAAAATAGTAGTAATTAAAAAAGGTCTTGTTAGACGTGCTAAACTTAACTTCATTAAAGGAATGCGTAGAGAATACAAAGTTAAAGAAAGAAATTAATCACGATAAAATCGTGATTTTTTCTTTCACTAATTGACGAACAAAGTTTCTTATGTTACTATTAAATAGGATGTGATAGTAATGTACAATTATATACAAGGAACAATTATCGATGCAAAAAGTAATTATATAGTTTTAGATAATAATAAAATTGGTTATCAAATATATGTTGCTAATCCATTTAGTTTTGAAATAGGGAAAAATTTTAAAGTTTATCTTTATAACTATATTAGAGAAGACGAATATAGTTTATATGGCTTTAAAAGTGAAGAAGAAAAAGATTTATTTATGCGACTAATTGGAGTTAAAGGATTAGGACCTAAAATGGCAATGCCAATGCTTGCTACAGGCAGTGTGTCTGGAATAGTTGATGCTATAGATAGAGAAAATATTTTATATTTAACAAAGTTTCCTAAAATTGGTGAAAAAATAGCAAGACAAATTATTTTAGATTTAAAAGGAAAATTAGATTTTGATAAAAATGATACAACTGATGACAGTTTAAATGAATTAATTGAGGCTTTAGAAGCTCTTGGTTATAAGAGACAAGATATTAAAAGAATATTGCCTAACATCAGTAGCGAATTAAAGATTGAACAACAAATAAAAGAAGCACTTAAATTATTATTGAAATAAGGAATGATATGATGGAAGAAAGAATATTAGATCAAGAAGAAATAACAACTGACAATTTTGAAAACAATATAAGACCAGAATATTTAGATGAATATGTAGGACAAAGTGAAGTTAAAGAAAATATAAGAGTTTTTATTAAAGCATGTAAAATGAGAGATGAAGTATTAGACCATGTTTTACTTTATGGCCCTCCTGGTTTAGGTAAAACAACATTAGCCCATATTATTGCTAATGAACTTGGGAGTAATTTAAAAACAGCAAGTGGTCCTTCAATAGAAAAACCAGGAGATTTGGCAGCAATACTATCTAATCTTGAACCAGGAGATGTGCTTTTCATAGACGAAATCCATAGAATGCCTAGATATATCGAAGAAATATTATATCCAGCAATGGAAGATTTCGAACTTGATATAATAATTGGAACAGATGGAAAAAGTAGAAGCTTGAAAATAGATTTACCACCATTTACACTAGTTGGTGCAACAACTCGTTCTGGTGATATATCTTCACCTTTAAGAGATCGTTTTGGTATTGTTTCAAAACTAAATTATTATTCTACAGAAGAACTTGCAAATATTATTAAAAGAACTAGTCGAGTACTTGGAATGCCAATTGAAGAAGACGCTGTAATTGAACTTGCTAAAAGAAGTAGAAAAACTCCTAGAATAGCTAATAGATTATTTAAAAGAGTTAGAGATTTTGCTTTAGTAGAAAATGGTAGTATTATAACTAAAGAAATAACTATGGATGCTCTAAAAAGACTAAAGGTTGATGATTTAGGACTGGATGCCATAGATAAAGAATATTTGCTTGCTTTAATTAATAAATTTAATGGCGGTCCAGTAGGTGTTGCTACTATTGCTACATCAATTGGTGAAGAACAGACTACTATCGAAGATGTTATAGAACCATATTTATTACAAGAAGGTTTTATTAAAAGAACACTACGTGGTAGAGTTGCAGAGAAAAAAGCTTATGAACATTTAGGAATTGATTACATAGAAAAATAATTATCTGAACATGTTAGCCGCTTATGGATGGTGCGAGTTATAAGTAATCTCGGTTGAAAATGTTTGAAAACTTTATCTTATTTGATAGAGTTTTTTATTGATTTTCACCAGCAAATACCATATAATGGTATTGAGAGGTGAAAATATGATAATTTCTAATGCAATACTTAAAGATAATTTAAAACAATATTCAAATATAAATAATAAAATTAGTAGAGAAATTAGAGAGGGAAAGTTATATAAAATAGTAACAGGATTATATGAAACAGATCCTAAAACACCTGGATATTTATTAGCCAGTTCTATATATGGTCCTTCTTATATATCTTTTGAATATGCTTTGTCTTATTACGGATTAATTCCTGAAAGAGTTACGACAATTACAAGTGCAACTTTTGATAAAAAAAAGAAGAAAGAATATAATACAGATTTTGGAGTATTTACCTATAGAGATGTTCCAAAATCTGCATATTCAGAAGAAATACTTTTAAAAGAAGAAAACAATTATTCATATCAAATAGCGACTCCAGAAAAAGCTTTGTGTGATAAAATATATACTCTATCACCACTATCTAATTATTCTAACTTAGAAAATATGTTATTTAATGATTTAAGAATTGATGAAGAAATATTTAAAACTTTAGATATCAATAAAATTGATAAATTAAGCAAACTATACCATTCTACAAATGTTTTGTTATTAGCTAAGTATATGAGGAGGAATATAAATGAATAATATTATTGAGCAAATGCTTGCAAAGTATGACATAAAAAATACCAATGATGAAATTAATGCATTAAAAGAAGTTATTCAAGAGATAGTATTATCAGGCTTATCAAGAGGGAACTTTTTTAATGATGTTGCATTTTATGGTGGTACAGCATTAAGAATCTTTTATAATTTAGATAGATTCTCAGAAGATTTAGATTTTGCTTTAATTAAACCTAATAAAGATTTTGATTTAAGCAAGTATTTTACTTATGTTTCTAAAGAATTAAAAGCATATGGTATTAATTTAGAAATTAATATTAAGCAAAAAAATATTGATTCAAATATAACATCAGCATTTTTAAAAGGAAATACTTTAGAACATATATTAAAGTTTTTTCCTAGTGAAGAAAAAAATAGATATAATAATTTATTAAAAGATATAAAAATTAAATTTGAAGTAGATATTAATCCACCATTAGGGGCTACATATGAAAACAAATATAAATTATTACCTAGCCCACATCAAATTAAATTATATGATAAAGAATCATTAATGGCTGGTAAAATACATGCTATATT
>CADBMU010000007.1 GCA_902795845.1 uncultured Erysipelotrichaceae bacterium | reverse complement strand
GACTTGCATGTCTTAGGCATGCCGCCAGCGTTCATCCTGAGCCAGGATCAAACTCTCAATAAAAAAGATTTTAAAAATTAAAATCTAATATTTAAGTTTAATCTAAGCTACTCAAAATTGACTTTTTTACTTAGTTTTCAAAGATCATTTTCTGACTTCTTTCCGAAGTGCATAACTAATATACCAAATCAAGATTTCTTTGTCAACACTTTTTTTACAAATTTTTTACTTTTTTTTCAAAGCTTAATTTGTAAAGGTTTTTGTTGTTGACTGCTCTTTTTTTCAGTACATGTTCTATTATACACAATAAAATTTTAAATGCAACACTTTTTTACATTTTTTTTCATTTTTTTGAATTTTACACTTCTATAATGAAAATACTGGAATTTTTGAGGTATTTATTTTACTTTTTTACCTCTAATTATATATATGAATATAAAAATAAAAGAATTACTTTTTTTGTAACTCTTTATATATTTGATAGTATTTATCAATTGTTTTTTTATCAAATGGTCCTTTATCTTTTCTTTTTAGTTCAATAAGGTTTGATAACTCACTTCTTAAAACTAAATCTAAATCATCAGAATAATGCATTATTTTCTTATGATATTTATATTCATTACGATCTAATACTCTAAATCCACCATCAGGAAATACTCTTAAATCTAAATCATAATCAATATATTTGATTATATTTTCATCAATAACATAAGGTGTAGCTATATTACAATAATAAAATAAGCCATGACTTTTTAATTGAGCTATAACGTTATACCATTTATTTTTATAAAAAAATATAATTGCTGGTTCATTAGTATAATAACTTCTTCCATCATTTTCTGTAACTTTAGCTTTATTATTAGCACAAACAAGATAATCCTCGCCAATTTCTAATATTGTTGCTTCATCCCATGATCTATGAATTTTACCATTATGTTTATAGCAATTGATAGTTAATCTATCTCCTACTTTAAAATTATTCATAAAATCACCAATACCACTATCATTTTAACACAAAAAAAGAAGAATTACAAAAAATGTTATTCTCCTAATAATTCTACAGCTTTATTTAGTTGTGTATCTATAATACTATTACCATCTTCACTCATTTGTAAATCTACTTCATAATCAGGTGTTAAACCTTTTTTATCTATACATTCACCATTAGGTGTTAACCATTTAGCTGAAGTATATTTATACATGCTTCCACCTTTTAATGAGGCAGTTTGTTGTACTTTTCCTTTACCATAGCTTTTTTTACCTACTAATGTAGCATTGTAACTGTCTTTTAAAGCCGCAGCTAATATTTCTGATGCCGAAGCTGATGATTCATTAATTAAAACACTAACTTTATAATTTCTTGCTTCATTTGTTTCATCTTTATATGTTTCTTTTTTATTTTTAGACTCTAAAGAATATATGACTTTTCCTTTTTCTAAAAACATACTAGCAATATCAGTGGCTGATTTTAAATAACCACCTGTATTATTTCTTACATCTATTATTAATGAATCTATATTATTATCTTCAAACTCTTTTAATTTAGCTTTAAATTGGTCGTATACAGTGTTTGAGAATGTTGATATATAAATATAACCAATCTTTTTATTATTATTTTCAATAATTCTACTTTCTATTGCTGGAATATAAAGTTCTTTTAAAGTAAGATTTACTGTTATTTCTTGTTCATTACGATTAACAGTTATTGAAAAACTATCTTCTTTAATATTTTTAATTTCACTAGCTATCTCACTAGCAGTAAAAGTCTTAACATCTTTATCATTAATTTTAATGATTATATCTCCAACTTCTAAACCTGCTTCTTTAGCAGGAGAGTCATCAAAAATTTTACTTATTTTATTTCCTTCAATTAACTCAACACCAATGCCTTGATATTTACCAGCAAGTTTTTCTGTTAAATTAGAAGTATCAGAACTATTTAAATAAGTAGTATAATCATCCCCAAGGTAATTTAACATTCCTTTAATAGCATTATCAATCATTTTAGTTTTATCAACATCTTCATAATAGTTATCTAAAACTGATTCATAAGCTTCCACAAATTCTTGTAAGGCTTCATCATTAACTATATTTTTTTCTGTATTTTTATTATTAAATATTATAAGTCCAGTAGTAATACTTGAAATAATAGAAGTTACAACTATAACAATTATTAAATTAAGTAATCCAAACTCTTTTTTATTTTTCCTCAAATTATCACCTACTATCTTTCACATTATATCATTATATAGAAAAAAAAGTAAGTCATTTGACTTACTTAACAACAATATTAACAATTTTGTTTTTAATAACTATTACTTTGATTATTTCTTTACCACTCGTATGTCTTAAAACATTTTCATCATTTAAAGCTTTTTCTTTAATTGAAGTTTCATCTTCATCCAAAGTAATTTCGATTGTTCCACGAACTTTGCCATTAACTTGAACAGCTATCTTTTGAGTATCTTCAACGATTTTTGCCTCATCATATTCTGGCCATGAGCTTTCACATAAAGCTATTCCTAAATTATATTTTTCATTTAATTCTTCAGTAATATGAGGTGCAATAGGGTTTAATAATTGTAATAATAATCTATATTCATCACTAGTTACACCATTTTCATATTTTTCATATTCATTTAACATAATCATTAAAGCAGCAACTGCTGTATTATATTTTAATGTTGTTAAATCTTCACCAATCTTTTTAATTGTTTTATTTTTTAAAACTTCATTAGTAAAACCAGTAGCATTATTAAGTTTTTCACCTAATCTAATGATTCTATCAATAAAACGTTTACATCCTTTTAGTGATTCAACACTCCATGGTGCATCTTGTTGATAATCTCCCATAAACATTTCATAAACACGTAATGTATCCGCACCATATTCATTAACAATATCATCAGGATTTATTACATTACCTTTTGATTTACTCATTTTTTGATTATCACTACCTAATACCATTCCATGGCTTACACGAACATCAATCATTTCTTTATTTGGAACTAGTCCAATGTTATATAAGAATTGTACCCAGAATCTTGCATATAATAAATGTCTTGCAGTATGTTCCATACCGCCATTGTACCAATTTACCTTACCCCAATATTTCATTGCATCCATTGAAGCAAATTCGTCTTTATTATGGGCATCCATAAATCTTAAGAAATACCAACTTGATCCAGCCCAGTTAGGCATTGTATCTGTTTCACGTTTAGCATCACTACCACATTTTGGACATTTACAATTTACCCAATCAGTAATTTTAGCAAGTGGACTTTCCCCATTATCAGTTGGTTCATATTCAGCAACATCTGGAAGTAATAATGGTAAATCTTTTTCATCCATACAAACCCAGCCACATTTTGGGCAGTTTATCATTGGAATTGGTTCACCCCAGAATCTTTGACGTGAGAAAATCCAATCTCTCATTTTATAATTATTAACTCTTCTGGCAATACCTTTACTTACTAGTTTATCTGTTATTGCTTCTTTAGCTTCTTCAACTGTAAGGCCACTAAATTCTTCAGAATTTATTAATTTACAACCTTTACCTAAATAATCATGTTTTTCAAAAGCATGCTCTTTAACATCTGCACCATCTATAACTTGAATCATTTCAAGATTATGTTCTTTTGCATATTCAAAATCTCTTTCATCATGTGTTGGAACTGCCATTACGGCACCTGTTCCATAATCACCTAAAACAAAATCACCTAAGAATATTGGAACTTCTTTTCCATTAACAGGATTAATAGCTTTAATTCCTTTAACTTCACAACCAGACTTTCCTTTATTTAGTTCAGTTCTATCCATAGCAGACTTTTTAGAAGTTTCTTCTATATAAGCTAGTACTTCGTCTTTGTTAGTAACTCTTGGAAGTAATTCTTTTATTAATTTACCATCTGGAGCTATAACAAAGAAAGTAATTCCATATACTGTTTCAATACAAGTTGTAAATATAGAGAACTTTCCTCCACCAGATATTTCAACATCCATTTCTACTCCAGTTGATTTACCAATCCAATTGATTTGACCTAATTTAACTTTTTCAGCAAAATGAGTATCATCTAAACCCTTTAATAAATCTTCCGCATAATTACTCATTCTTAACATCCATTGTGATTTTTCTTTTTGAATAACTGTTGAGCCACATCTTTCACATACTCCACCTGCAGAGTCTTCATTTGATAAAACAGTTTTACAATTTGGGCACCAATTTACTGGAACAGTAGCTTTATATGCCATATCGTGTTTATAAAATTGTAAAAATTGCCATTGTGTCCATTTATAATATTCTGGATCAGTTGTTGAAAACTCACGATCCCAATCAAAAGAGAAACCTAAAGTTTTCATTTGTCCTTTAAAAGTTTTTATATTTTCTTTAACAGCATCTTTAGGGTGAATATGATTTTTTATTGCATATTGTTCTGCTGGGGCTCCAAAGGCATCCCATCCCATTGGATATAAAACATTGTATCCTTGCATTCTTTTCATTCTTGCAAGAGCATCTTGAGCAGTATAACTTCTAACATGTCCAACATGAAGTCCTGCTCCACTAGGATATGGAAACTCTACTAATATATAGTAAGGTTTTTTATCACTACCATTTATAGCTTTAAATGTTTTATTATCTTCCCAATATTTTTGCCATTTTTCTTCTATTTGTTTATGATCATACATTATTTTTTACCTACTTTCTTTTTATAACCTTTTTTTATTAAAATTCTGCCATATATTTCATATATAGAATATATTAATGCAAATAACAGGACAAACCCTATTACAAGTTGTAATGTCATGTTTGTATTTACAAGTGAAATTACAAGAGTAACTGTTGAAATAATAAAGGCATTTAACAGTGCTATAACAAGACTTACCCTTTTATAATTAATTTTATTACTATCAAGTTTAAATTTTGATGTTAAATATTGAATTTCACCAATCTTTTTTTGTTTCTTCTTTTTTATTTTGATTAAATCCATTATATAAGTAACTAAAAAAACTATTAAATATACTACTACATAAAATATTACATACATTTCTTTTGTCATAGATACGCTCCTTAAAAAAATAAAACACGAATAATTCATCCAAAGGACGAAGTTACTCGTGGTACCACCTTATTTCCTAGTATAACTAGCTTATTTGATTTATAAGGAAATCACTCCAACACTCCGAAAGCAAGTTCATATTTCTTCTTTATTAGTTTCCACCAACCACTAACTCTCTTTAAAAGAATCCCTATTACTACTCTTTCTTCAACGCTTAAATGTATTATAAGTTATTTAATTATGATTTTCAAGAAAAAATATAAAAAAAAGATGGTTAAACCATCTATACTTCGCTTGCATATTCTAATAATTTAATAAACATACGAATGAATATTGGCTTTAAACCAGCTTTCTTTAGTTTTCTTATAGCAATACGTTTTTTCTTAATATCAAGATTTTCATCAAATATTATAGTTGCTATCATTTCTTTTAATCTTGTTTCTATTTCAAGATCACTAATAATTGAATCTATATCTTCATTTATTAATCTTACAGCATCTATTTCAATATCTTTTCCCTTACAATTAATTGTTAATTGAGAGATAGTTTTAACATTAGAAACCTCTACTATGAAATCATTATCTTCCACATAACTTTCATAATCTACTACTTCTTTATCAACATATACTATTACATCATCAGCTTCTCTAGTATTTCTAAAACGTATTTTATAATTTCTTTTATTTGGGATTATACCCGATTTACCTTCAACAGGTCTTATTATTAAAGTATAGTTATTAGCAAGATAATTATAATCAATAGTTGTTACTATATAATATCCTTCTTCATATAATGAACTATATCCATCATCTTCATAAAGTTTAAATATATTACTCTTACCAGGGAATACATGAATCTCCATAGATTCAGGAGAATTTGTTACATTAATATTTTTATCTAATATAGCAAGAGGTATTATAGAACCTTCACGAGCGTATACGGGATAATCTTCATCTGTGTAAAAAGTAACATAACGCTTATCACCTGGGAATTTTTTACCTGTTTTGAAATCATACCAAGTACCTTTTGGCAAATATGTTCTTTGTACTGATCTATTCATGACCAGGTCTTTTTTAGAAGTAATCGGAGCTATAAATAACTCACTTCCAAAATAATATTCATTTTTATATTCAGGTTCATCATATATTTCAGGTACTTCATAATAAAGCGGTTGAACAAGAGGTAGCCCATTTTTATAATAACGATAAGCTCCAGAATATAAATATGGTATTAATCTATGTCTTAAATTACAGTAATGTTTAACAATATTTAAAGTATTACTATCCCATCTCCATGGTTCTCTTTTATAGTAATGGCCATATTTAGCACTAAATCTAAATATTGGAGAATATGTTGCAAGTTGGACATATCTTGCATATAGTTCATTATCTTCTATACCATCTTTATATCCTCCAACATCATGGCTCCACCAAGATATACCAATATTACTTGCTTGAGAGTTATAAAATGGTAATAGTTTTAAAGTATTCCAACTAACAGTAGTTTCCCCAGAATAATGAATTGGGTATCTGTGCATTGTACTACCATTACTTCTTGACATAATCATTCCACGCATTGACTGATATTTTTTATAATCATTAAAATGATAGTTACTTAAAGCTTTTAAAGATTGTAAATCATTATCATTATCTATCCAATAAAAATCAATACCTAAATCATTTAAAGGACTTATTGTATATTCAAAATAAGCTTTTATTAAATCTTTATTAAATACATTAAAAGGAATAGTACTTCCATCCGTAATATTTAAAGCTGCTGCAATACTAGGATAACTTTCTTCATACGGATTTATTCCTCCACTCGGATTAATATTAAGTCCTACTCTAATACCACGTTCATGCATGTATTTAGTAAATTCTTGAGGATTACTAAATAAATTTTTATTAAATGTAAAACCTGTCTTATAATCAAGATTTTCTACATTATCAATAACTGGTTTAGTGTTCCATTTATGTCCCAGTAATAATACTGATATTGGAATTTGATTTTTATTAAAATTATTTATTAATTTTTTAGTATCATTAAATGAATAAGTTTTATCACGATGCCACCAGATTCCTAAAGCATATCTTGGAATTAATGGTGGTCTTCCCGTTAACATAAAATAGTCTTTTAAACAAAGTCCAAAATCTCTTCTATACATAAATAAATAAGTATCTATTCTTTCAATTCCAATTTGATTTAAGAAGCCTTCACCATCAAATATCATTGATTTACTATCATCAATTGAGGCAAATCCATCTGTAGAATATAATCCTCTTTCCATTTTTACAGAAGAACTATCATTTATAAAACCAACTGTTTTTCCTTTAAAATTTCTAGCTTCAGGATGATTAAAATACCATAATTTATCAGTGTTATTTAGTTTGACTTTTAAGTATGCATCTGGGGCAAATTTTGGCCCAACAAAAGGTTTTTCTTTTTGATATTGCAAAGTAAAATATCTTGTTGTTATCTCTAAATATTTATCATCTTCATTTATTTTAAAATCTGGAATTGGAAATTTCCTATTTATTACATTTTCTGTTAACCCATCAAAAAATAATCCAGCTTCACTATATTCTAATCTTACAAGTCTTTCGGTTAAAACGGTGATACGGTAATTATTACCTTTAAATGTAGCTTTTTTGACACTTAGTCCATTTGTTTCATTATACTTAAAATGAGAAAAATCTGCTGCCATTTTATCACCCTTCTTATCTTATTTATATAATATCACAATTAATTATTTCTAACAATATGATAATTATTGCAATTTACGACATTTGTTTTTATAATATTTATAACTTAGGGAGGTTTTATTATGGAAATTGAAGAAAAACTTAATGAATTTATGGAAATGGCTTATACTTCTATTGAAGAAACAATGTATTATCCAACTATTGTAAATAATATACATGATATTCTAAAAACTTATAATGCTGAACTTAAAAAAAGAAAATTAATATTTAAATTTAATAAATTTATGGCAAAGTTATTGAAAAATCCTTTTCAAATTGAGTTTCAAGAGAAGAATAACGAATTATTAAATGAGGAAATTTTTATTTTAAATTATCTTATTTATAAATTTAATATTTTAGTTGATTCAAATGATAATGAAGAAATTAAAAATTATTTCATTTTATTTGAAAACTTTATGCGTTTTGGTTTTAAATTTGATAATTTTGTTAAAGCAAATAGCAATGATGGTAGATCTTGTTTAGCAGATTATATGCTTCAAAATAATGATGAATATTTAAATAATATAAAAGAAGCAGTTAAAGTTTTAACGAAAAAGGACGAAAAGTAATGTTTAAATATACCTTAGATAATAAAAGATATCATACTCTTAATTATTTTTATAAAACTAAATTTAATTCTAAAGTTTTTAAAGTAAGTCTTAATGGTAACTTTTCATGTCCTAATTTTAAAAATGGTAATGGTTGTATTTTTTGTAGTCATGGTTCAGGTGACTTTGCCGGTAATAAAGAAGACGATTTAGTTACGCAATTTAATGAAGTTAAAACAATGATGGAAAAGAAATGGCCTCATGCAAAATATATTGGTTATTTTCAAGCCAATACTAATACCTATGCTCCACTTGATATTTTAAAAGAAAAATATGAAACTATTTTAAAAATTCCTAATGTTATTGGGCTTTCCATTGCTACAAGATGTGATGCAATTAGCGATGAATGTCTTGATTATTTAGAAGATTTATCCAAAAGAACTTTTTTAACTATTGAATTAGGTCTTCAATCAATGCATGATAAAACTTTAAAATTAATAAATCGGGGTCATGATTTAAAAAGTTTTGATGAGTGTGTAAAAAAATTAAAACAAAGAAATATAAATGTAGTTGTTCATATTATTAATGGTCTTCCTTTTGAAACTAAAGATATGATGTTAGCTACTGTTAAGTATCTTAACAGTTTAAAAATTGATGGAATTAAAATTCATATGCTTCATGTTTTAAAAAATACAGAACTTGAAAAATTATATAATGAAACACACTTTCATATACTAACAAAAGAAGAATATATTGATATTGTTTGTGACGAGTTAGAATTATTAAATGAAAAAATAGTTATTCATAGAATTACTGGTGATCCAACTAAAGAAGATTTAATAGAACCAACTTGGTTAATAAAAAAATTTTGTGTACTTAATGATATAGATAAAGAAATGGTTAGAAGAAATTCTTTCCAAGGGAAAAGACAAATTAAT
>CADBMU010000006.1 GCA_902795845.1 uncultured Erysipelotrichaceae bacterium | reverse complement strand
TGCATATAATGCCCAAACTTCCATTTCTCCAAATCTTTGTCCACCAAATTGTGCTTTACCACCAAGAGGTTGTTGTGTAACTAATGAGTAAGGTCCTGTTGCACGAGCATGTAATTTATCATCAACCATGTGATGTAATTTAACCATATACATTACACCAACATTTATTTTATTATCGAATGGTTCACCAGTACGTCCATTTATAAGTGTTACTTTTCCATCTTCTGGCATACTAGCTTCATTCATTTCTTCATGAATATCGTCTAGGTTAGCTCCATCGAATACTGGTGTTGCATATTTAACTCCTAATTTCTTACCAGCCATACCTAAATGTAATTCTAAAATTTGTCCAACGTTCATACGAGATGGAACACCAAGTGGATTTAACATGATATCTACTGGACGACCATCTGGTAAATAAGGCATATCTTCTTCTGGTAATACTAGTGATATAACACCTTTGTTACCATGTCTACCAGACATTTTATCTCCAACTTGAATCTTACGTTTTTGAATAATATATACTCTTATAATTTTGAATACACCAGCTGGTAATTCATCACTATTTTCTTTAGTATAAACTTTAACATCATGAACTATTCCACCAGCTCCATGGTCAACTCTAAGTGATGTATCTCTAACTTCACGAGTTTTTTCGCCAAAGATTGCATGTAATAATTTTTCTTCACTTGTTAATTCTTGAACACCTTTTGGAGTTACTTTTCCAACAAGGATATCGCCTTCTTTAACTTCAGTACCGATTCTTACAATACCTTCGCTATTTAGGTTTTTACGAGCTTCTTCTCCAACATTTGGAATATCTCTTGTAATTTCTTCAGGTCCAAGTTTAGTATCACGACATTCAATATCATAATGTTCTAGATGTAATGATGTATAAACATCATCTTTAACTAATCTTTCATTTAAGATAACAGCATCTTCATAGTTATATCCATTATATGTCATGAATGCTACTAACATATTTTTACCTATAGCAAGTTCTCCATTTTGTGTTGAAGGACCATCAGCTATTATTTGACCCATTTTTACTTGATCACCTTTTTTAACTAAAGGTTTATGATTTATACAAGTAGCAGCATTACTTCTTTCGAAATCTGCTAAATAATAAATATCTTTTGCTTTTGCTGTTTTTACAATTATTTTTTTAGCATCAGCATAATCTACTACACCATCAGCTTTACAAACTACTGTTGATCCAGAATATTTAGCTGCTGTTGCTTCAACTCCAGTACCAACAATTGGTGATTCTGTAGTTAAAAGTGGAACTGCTTGACGTTGCATGTTGGCACCCATTAGTGTTCTATGACCATCATCATAGTTTAAGAATGGTATACAACTTGTTGTAACTGCAACTATTTGAGCAGGTGATACGTCAACATAGTTAACTTCTTCACGTTTTGCCATTACGTTGTCGCCATTTAAACGAACAACAACTTCATCTTCTATAATTCTATTATTATCATCCATTGCAACTGTTGCTTGAGAAATATAATAATCTTTTTCTTCATCAGCAGTTAAGTATTCAATTGTATCAGTAACAACTCCATCTACAACTTTATGATATGGTGTCATTATGAATCCGTATTCATTAATTTTTGCATAACCTGCAAGTGAAGTTATAAGTCCGATATTTTGACCTTCTGGTGATTCAATAGGACAAATTCTACCATAATGTGATGGATTGATATCACGAACGTCCATTCCAGCTCTTTCACGAGATAATCCACCAGGTCCTAAGCTTGATAAACGTCTTTTATCAGTTAATTCAGCAATTGGATTAATTTGATCCATGAATTTTGATAATTGACTACTACCAAAGAATTCTTTTAATACAGCAGTAACTGGTCTAATATTAATCAATGATTTTGGTGTTACATTTTCAAGTTCTTGAGTAGTCATTCTTTCACGAATAACTCTTTCCATTCTAGCCATACCAACTCTAAATTGTCCTTGAATTAATTCACCAACTTGTCTTACACGACGGTTTCCTAAGTTATCGATTTCATCATCATTACCTATACCATCTTGTAAATTTAAATAATAAGATACAGCAGCATAAATATCTGAAATTGTTAATCTTCTAACATCAATTGATTGATCGTTACCAATAACTTTAATTATTTTATCATCAACATTTTTATCATATACTAAAATTTCTTGAATTTGATCATAATCATCTAATTCTTCATTAATAATAGTTTTCTTTAATCCAAAACCATTTGCAAGTATTGGTTTTATTGTTTCTAATAATTTTTTAGTAACAACTTCACCATTCTTAGCTACAATATTACCCTCTTCATCTTTAATATCTTGAGCTAATTTACAATTTAGTAAACGGTCACAAACATTTAATTTTTTATTAAATTTGTAACGACCAACTTTAGCTAAATCATAACGGAATTTATCAAAGAATCTAACAATTAATTGGTTCTTTGCAGAATCAAGAGTAGCTGGTTCTCCAGGTCTTAATTTTTCAAATATTTCAATTAATGCTTCATCAGTATTTTTAGTAGTATCTTTTTCAAAAGAATTCATAATGTATTGATTTTCTCCAAATACACTAATGATATCTTCGTTACTTGATAATCCTAAAGCACGTAAGAAAGTTGTAATTGGAACTTTTCTAGTTCTATCTATTCTTACATAGAATACATCTCTTGCATCTAATTCGAATTCTAACCATGTTCCTTTGTTTGGAATTATTTCTCCATTGATAATACGACGGCCATTTTTATCTATTTCTTTTTTGAAATATACAGATGGACTACGTACTAATTGTGAAACAATTACACGTTCTGCTCCATTTATAATAAATGTACCAGCATCAGTCATTAAAGGCATATCACCTAAGAATATTTCTTGTTCTTTAACTTCACCAGTTTCGTGAATAAATACTCTTGCTTGAACTTTTAATGGTGCTGCATAGTTTACCATTCTCTCTTTTGCTTCTTTGATAGTATATCTAGGCGCATCAAAAGAATAGTCACCAAAATCTAAAGTCACATTACCAGTAAAACTTTCTACAGGAAATAAATCTTCAAATATTTCTTTAATTCCTTCTTCTAAAAACCAATTATATGATTTTTTTTGGATTTCCAACAAATCCGTAAGCTCCATAGTGTTTTTTGCTCTAGAGAATGTACGTCTTTCAACATAATCTCCGAATTTTTTTACCTTATAAGCCACAATTTCACCCCAATATCTAAATATTTTTTAGCTCCTTGCCAAAGAAAAAAATTAACACATCACCAATTTATAATTTTAACAGTAACCTTCTTTAATGTCAATAAGTTTTAGCCCTAAATATATAAAAACCTTTAGATTTTTCCATTATTTCGATTTTATATATTTTTTCTAGTTCCTTAGCAATACTTTTAGCACCTTGATCTTTTCTTATTACAAACCAAAGTTCTCCATTTATATTTAAAAATTCATGAGCTCTTTCAAGAATTTCTAAAACAATATTTTTACCAGCTCTAATCGGTGGATTAGACACTATTACATCAAACTTTTCTTTAACATTTTCATAAATATTACTTTCAAAAGCTTGAGCATTTACTTTATTTTCTTTTATATTCATATTTGTTAAATGAATAGCTCTTTTATTTATATCAACCATTACTACTTTAGAATTTAGTATTTTAGCAAGACTTATTCCAATAAATCCATATCCACATCCTACATCTAAAATACTTTTATTTTTATCAATATTTTTTATCATTGTTTCAATTAAAAGTTTACTTCCAAAATCCAAATGATCTTTTGAAAAAACACCATTATCACTATTAAAAACAAGCGAAAAATCACCATTAGTGTACCTAATAGTTCTTATTTCGCTTTTTAAAATATTTTCATTAGTAAAATAATGTGCCAAAAAATCACCATTCTTCTAAAAGTTCCAAGTTATATAATTATATAATATTTTTGAAGTTTAGTCAATTATTATTGATACCATTTTTCATTGATATTAACGCTTGTACTTGTTGGCATTGGATCAGGAATATCGAAATATGTTATTAAAGGTATTTTGAATGATGTCCCAAATACTAAAGCCATTCCTTGAGATAGAGATTTTAATTTTTCGATAGCATCCATTGTAACATTTGACGCTATTGACGATACTATTTTTATATCTTCAGGATAATACATTCTAAAAATAATAAAATTAGAACATTGACTTAATACAGTTGAAGAAAGTTCACTTATTCTTTGAGTTATAAGTCCTAAAAGTAAACCATATTTTCTTCCTTCTTTAGCAATTCTATCGAAAATATTATAACCAAGAATTTCTATATCATTATCTTTTTGAATGTATCTATGAGCTTCTTCTATAATAATATTTAGCGGATAACTTCCTCTATCTTCTAAATTAACTGTATATTTATAAAACATTTTAGAAAATATTTTAACTAAGTTTTTAGCTAATCTATCATCAATATAATTGAAATTAACATCTACAATTTGAGCATTTTCTGAATCACCAGTCATAAATAATTTCTTAACATAATTTTCTAAACTTATAAATCCTTGATATTCAAAATATTGTTTATTTTCACTGTTAATAAAACTATGTAAGCGAGTTTTTAATTGATTAACTTTTTCATAGATTACGCTATTATTAAATGCTCCCTCGCTTACGATAGCAAATTCCATAGCATAATAAATATCGTCAAAACTATATTCAGTAGGTGTTTTTATTATGTTATCTATATTTACTTCAGAATATTTTTTTAAAAAGGATACTAAAAGTTCTAATGCTAACATTTTACCTTGAGGATCAATATTTAAACACTGTCTAATAGTTCTATTTAATCCAGGCTGACTAATAATAGTTTCTAAATTTATTTCCTCTGTATTATACTTTGATAAAAAAGCAATAACTTGATCTCTAATTTGTTGCGGAGGTTTTCCACTACTTAATAAATCTAAAAAACATTTGGCTATTATATCATTTTTATATTTTTTACATATATCATCATTACTTTTAAAAATATATACATAACTAAGTGTTTTTTCTAAAACAGGAATTAGTCCTGAATCATTAATATTTAAAAGTAATGCTAAATCATCAACATCTAATAAATATGGTGGAATCTTAATTATTTCAGTATTATTATTTAATTCTTTTAAAGCTGTTGTATATTGTTTAGTATTGATTCCTGGATGAGTATTTATTTTAGTCAAAGCAGATTGATATTCCCCATATGTATCAAAAATTATAATATGACTGTTATTAGGGTTAGTTTTAGCTTCAGAAAATAAATTTTGAATTAATCTTGCTACACCACATGATTTACCACTACCGGTATTCCCAATAATAGCAAAATGATTTGAGAAAAAGTCAGAAGTATTTACAGAAACTACAAATTGATCATATACATTTGATTTTCCTAAAAGAAGATTTTTAGGTATATTTACCTCTTGGCTACCAATGATTAATTCTAATTCATTCTTATATACAATTCTAGTTGTTGCTGTACCAAGGGGATATTTCATTACACCAGGTATTAAATTATTGTTTACTATTTCACCAATTAAATTAATATGGAATTCTTTTTTGTCAACATATACTATTTCTCCAACCATTTTTTTTGTATCTTCAAAAACTACATGATAACCAATCAAATTTGACAAAATTTCATTTTTAAGATTTTCTACAATTACTTTTTTATCATCTATTCTAATTATTCTACCAAACATTTTTATCAACCTCTTTTATCATAGATTTATTTTATCATAAAATTATCAAGAAAAAAAGAAGGATTAACCTTCCTTTATTAAAAAATTACACTACCTAATATTATAGCAAGTAAAATATATAATATTAGAATTATAAATGCGCTATTATTATTGTTAGAACAAGTTTTTTCTGGCTTTTTACAACAGCTCATTATTACACCTCCTATTTATTAGATAAATGCTCCTACTATGATTATAAGTAAAATAAATAATACTAAGATTATAGCAGGACCAAGTCCAGAACAGTTGTGATTCATAAATCATTCCTCCTTTATTTGTCTTTTCATTTATATTGTATGGTTAACTAAAATTTATGTGCTGGTTTATTATCACACTTGCAACAAATAATTGTATTTTAATGTCATAATTGTTATAATAAGTATTGTTTAGGAGGATAGAAATGAAAAAGAAAATATTAGTACTTTGTATGTGTTTAATATTAACATCAGGTTGCGGAAAACAAATACCAAAATTAAAGAATGGTGAAGAAGCAGTTGTTACTATTAATGAAAAGAATAAAATTAGTGTTGATGAATTGTATGAAAAAATTAAAACTGATCATGCTTTAGAAACTTTAATAAGTATGATTGACAAAAATATTTTAGAAGATAAGTATAAAGATAAACTTAATGATGCTACAACTTATGCCGAATCAACTATGAAGTCTTTAGAAGAACAGTATAAAGAAAAATTAGAACAAATGATATCTTATTATACTGGATATGCTACTAAAGAAGCTTATCAAGAATCTCTTTATTTAAGTTATTTGCAAAATTTAGCTACTGAAGATTATGCTAAAAATGAAGTTACAGATAAGGAAATTAAAAAGTATTATGATGATAAAGTTGTCGGTGATATTGAATTAAGTCATATTTTAATTACACCTGAAACTACTGATAGCATGTCTGATGATGAAAAGAAAGCCAAAGAAAATGAGGCTCTAGAAAAAGCTAAAAAAATTATTGAAGAATTAAAAAAAGCTGATGATGTTAAAGCTAAATTTACTGAACTTGCTAAAAGTGAATCAAAAGATGAATCTACTGCTAAAAATGGTGGATCACTTGGATATGTAAATTATGGGACATTAAGTGGTGATTATGATAGTTTAATTGATGCTGCTGTTAAATTAAAGAATAATGAATACTCTACTACAGCAATAAAAACTTCTTTAGGATATCATATAATTTTAAAAACTAATCAAAAAGACAAATCTAAATTAGATGATATTAAAGATACTATTATAGAAAAAATTGCTAATGAAAAAACAACTAATGATTCAACAATGGCAGTTAAAGCCATGCAACAATTTCGCAAAGATTATAATGTAGAAATTCAAGATACTGAATTAAAAGAACAATATGCAAAATATATTCAAAATGCATTATCTCAAAATACAAATAATAACTAAAAAAACAGGATATTTTAAAATCCTGTTTTTATATTATTTATTTCGTCATTAGAAAAGCCTTTGCTTCTAAGTTTTAACTTAATTTGGTACTCTAAAGCTTCTCCATCATATTTCTTACTTAATTTATTTTTTTGTTTATTGTATTCTTTTATGATAATATTTTTATCACAAGAAATATCTTTTGCATTGATTATGTCAGTAACCATTGATTTATCAAAGCCATCATTTACCAATGAATTTAATATCTTATTTTTTAAAATATAGCTACTATAATTATGATTAGATTTTATTTTCTTATCAACTATTTTATTTATTTTATTTTGCCATATACTGTCATTAATACTATTTAAATAGTCGATGCTTTTCTCTTTAGAAATTCCTAAATCTTTTAATTTTGAAACTATTTTGTTAGGACCTATATTACTAAAATTTATTTGATCATTACAAAAAGCTTGAATATATAAATCTTCATTTATAGCTTTATTATTAACTAGTTTATTTATAGTTTCATCAATTGTTTTAGAATCTATATCTTTTTTTTCCAAATATTTTCTAATTTCTAATTTAGTACGCATTTTTTTGGAAATATATTTTAATGACAAATAATATGCATCTAAATTAGAATTATATTTTATTATTTCTGTTAATTTATTAGTATCAAAAGTTTTATTTACTAATAAATTATATTTTACTATGACATCATCATATAAAACTATATCTTCACCACTTTCAAATATAATTTTATATTTATTATTTTTTTCTTTTTTAAATGATTTTATTTTCATACTAATCCCTCAAAAAAATACTATCATTAAAACGAATGTTCGTCAAGAATAATTCTAATAATTTTTAATCTTTTATTTTATTTTGCTTTTTTAATTCATCTATTACTAAAATATCAGCTGGTAACCAATCTAATTTTTCTAAATCTTCTAAATCTAACCAAACCATATTTTCATGTTCTAATGAATTATTATCATGATATACAAATTCTAAATTATTTTTACTTAATTCACATAAATAAGAATGCATCTTTAAAAAGAAATTTGAATATTCATATTCTACAGTATTTATATATTCTATAACGTTAATATCAGCATTAGTTTCTTCTTTTATTTCTCTAATTAAAGCATTTTCTAAATTTTCATTAAATTCAACTTTACCTCCTGGAAATTCCCATTTGCCTTTAAATTCGCCGTAACCTCTTTGAGTAGCAAGGATCATATTGTCTTTCACAATCACAGCAGCTACCACTTCAATTGTTTTTTTATTATTCATTTTTTAACACCTCTTCAAAATATTATCCTTATGGTATTTTTGATACATAACTTCTGGGGTTAATTCTTCTACTTCTACTCCACAATCTATTGCATACCACTCTAAACTATTTGTTGAAACAAGTTCGATAAGAATTTGAAATTGCTCTAAAGTTAAAGTTTCTAAATTATATAAACCACTTTTAATAATACTTTCTTTTTCTACTAGAGCTCTTTCGGAAACTTTCAACTCATATAAATAAATGTTACATGGTTCATTTTTATAAAGTATATAATACATGTAATTAAAAAATTTTAATTCATTGTAAGACAATCTATTTATTGTTTCTTTTTCAATTAAAAACAAATCAACACACTCTGAATTTAATTTGATAGTTTTAGAATATGGTTCGTCTAAAATACCATTAATATAAGTATCACAATAAATACTTAAGTTTTTTACAAAATCACTATTGTCATATTTTTGTAATTTTTTTAAATCATTACTCATCTTTAGTAAATCATTGAATAAAAAATTACTAAAAAATTCTTTTTCATTAATTAATATCATTTTTTTCACTCCAATCAAACTAACTTTATAAAGTTAATTTAATTATACATTAAAAGCATATATTATAAAAATGAATAAATGGAATGTATGATATAACTAAAATTTATAGCATTATTCAATATACAAATCAATAAATTTTTTAGGAGCACTTGTTAAGAATTTTTTGCTATAAACTATTATTAATTCTGCATTTGGTAATTTTTCTTTCACACAAAGTTCTATAAATTCTTTATTTTTTAAATTATTTGCAACTACATCTTTTAAAATATAACCTATGCCCATATTATTTCTTACTGAATCAATTATCATTTCACTAGTATGAATATTTATAACATTATTTAATTTAATATTATTTTTTAAAAATAGTTCATCTAAATTAGATCTATTAAATGTACCAACTAAAGGAAGAATTATTGACTCATTTTCTAGTTCCTTAATTGATTTAATATTTTTAAATTTATCCTCATTTAAAGCAATAAATGCAAATTCTAAATCTTTTATTTTCCTTATGGTAAAGTCACTATTCATATTTATTACTGGTGCTGTATCTATAATAAAATCTACTTTATGTATTTCTAATTGATTTAATAAATATGTTGTTGGACCAGTAATAATAGTAATTTCTATATTAGGATATTCTTTTCTAAATAAATTAATTTTATCTAATAAATAACATGAATACAAATTTGATGGAATACCAATAGATAATTTTCCTCTATTTAATTCTTCTGTTTCTAATAAAATTCTTTCAGCGGTCAACAAATTTCCATAAGATTTTTCAACATAAAATAATAGTTCTCTACCCTTTTCAGTTAATTCTATACCATTAGATTTTCTATAAAATAATTCAGTTTCTAAATCATTTTCTAATTTTTTTATTGATTTTGAAATAGCAGGTTGTGTTGTATAAGTAAATTCTGCTGCTTTGGAAAAACTACCATATCTTGCTACATCATAAAAAGTTTTATATAAATTTAAATTGATATTACCTTTTAACATATCAGTCACTCCTTTTATTACTGAATATTATATCACTATTATAAAAAAAGACTATAAATTTT
>CADBMU010000005.1 GCA_902795845.1 uncultured Erysipelotrichaceae bacterium | reverse complement strand
GTTTGAATATAGCCCTAAAAAAATGAGTTCCTCTGGAGCATTCTTTGATTTAGATAAACTTGATAATATTTCTAGAAATGTAATTAGCAAAATGAAAGCTTCAGAAGTTTATGAGGAACTATTAGCTTGGACTTTAGAATATGACTTAGAATTTGCTGACATCTTAAAAAATAAAAAAGAGTATTCTATAAATTTGTTTAATGTTGAAAGAGAACAAAAGAAACCAAGAAAAGACTTTGTATATTATTCTGATGTTAAAAATCAAGTATGGTATATGTATAATGAATATTTTGATACTTATGATAAGGAATATGATTTTAAAAATATAACTGATAAAGAAGAAATAAAAAATATTTGTAATACTTATATAGAAAAATATTATGATATTAATGATGATAAAGATACATGGTTTAACAAAGTAAAATTATTATGTGATGAACTTGGTTATGCATCAGATATGAAGGCATATAAAGAAAATCCAGATAATTTTAAAGGAAACGTAGCTGATGTTTCAACTGTTATTAGAGTAGCTGTCACAACTCGCTCTATGACACCAGATTTATATGAAATATTAAAATTACTTGGAGTAGAAGAAATAAAAAGAAGAATTAATATGATAAAATAAAAAGATTTCACTTAAATGTGAAATTTTTTTATGCAAATAATGTCAAAAAATAAGAAGTTTTTTCTAGTTTTGTCGAAAGCCTTGAAATATAAAAAAATTACTATATAATAGCAACCTGAGAAGCAAAAAGAAGATGCTTGCTACCTTACTTTAGGGACTAAAATTCAGGGGGTTTTGGTAAAACTATGAAAGAAGGTAGTGCATATGAGTAAAAAAGATTTCTTAATCTTCGGATTATACATCTTAATAATCATACTATTATATATAATTTATAAATTGATATTTATATTAATATAATAAAAAAGCATCTTTATTCTTAAAGCCTGAATAAAGGTGCTTAATCCATACAACGTGGTAAGCATCAAGTCCCTAAAAGACTTTTTGCTTCTCACTAAATTAATAATAACATATTTTAAATAAACAATCTATCTTTTTTAAATAATTTTATAATTACCAATAAATGGGAAAACTATATACAAACAAATGTATTATAATCTTTTTGGAGTGGTAATTATGAATCGAATATATTTGTGTATAGATTTAAAAACATTTTATGCATCAGTTGAATGCGTTTTGAGAGATTTAGATCCTTTTAAAACGGATTTAATAGTAGCAGATGAAACTAGAGGTGATGGTACAATATGCCTTGCAATAAGCCCTAAAATGAAAGCCAGAGGAATAAAAAATAGATGTAGAATGTGGGAAATACCTAAAAGCATAAAACCCATTATAGCAAAGCCAAGAATGAAAAAATATATTGAATATTCAGCTAAGGTATATCGTATTTATTTAAAATATATTTCTAAAGAAGATATTCATCCATATTCAATTGATGAAATGTTTTTAGATGCAACAAGTTATCTAAAGTTATATAAAAAAACACCGTATGAATTTGCTAAAATGATATTAAAAGATATTTATGATACACTGGGATTGACAGCAACAGCGGGTGTTGGAACCAATTTATATCTGGCAAAAATTGCTCTTGATATAATAGCAAAACATAATTCTGATAATATTGGATTTTTAAATGAAAAGTTATATAAAGAAAAATTATTTAAACATACTCCTCTAACAGATTTTTGGCAAATAGGAATAGGTATTCAAAATAGACTTTTCAAATTAAATTTAAATAATATGGAAGATATTGCTCATTGCAATCCTAAAATTCTATATAAAGAATTTGGTGTTAATGCAAAGTATTTAATTGATCATGCAAATGGTATTGAACCAACTACAATTAGTGATATTAAAAACTATAAAACTCAAAATCATAGTTTATCTAATAGTCAAATTTTGTTTAAAGATTATAATTATAAAGATGCTAGGATAGTTTTGATAGAAATGATTGATTCCTTAGTTCTTGATTTAATAAAGAAGAATTTATATACATCAACCATTAGTTTTTGCATTGGATATTCTAAAAACATAACTCATAGTTTAAAAAAATCAATTAAACTAGAAAAAATAACCAATAATTATTCATTTATACTAAGTATAATCTTGAAATATTATGATTTTAGTATTGATAAAGTTATTCCTATTAGAAAAATTGCAATAAGGTTTAATACATTCTGTAAAAATTATGAACAAATTAGTCTATTTGATGATGTAAAAGAAAATTCAAATCTAGAAAAAACTATATTGGATATAAGAAATAAATACGGTAGTAATAGTTTATTAAAAGCTGTAAGTTTGAGTAATAATGCTACTCAAATGGTAAGAAACAATTTAATTGGAGGTCATAATGCAGAATAATAGAGCGGCTATGTTTTTACCATTTGATGCTTTAAAAGGATTTAAAGAAGCTTTAGAAGCTACTGAAATTTTAGTAGAAAAGAATTTTGAAGAGCAACTGATTTATAAGATAAATCAGTTAGAAATTAACGACTTTATTTCTATTAAGTATTTCACAAATATAAATTTTATTACTACTAAGGGACTTATAAAAAAACTAGATTACAAAAATAAAATAATTTATGTATCACATACTGAAATTAAATTTGAAGATATAATAGATATTCAAAAACTTTAAAAAATAAGTTATAATTGTATAGAAGAGTAGTGATAATAGTGAAAAAGAAAAAAGTAAATTTAATTTCAGTAATAGTCGGAATACTTATTGCATCATGTCCAGTATTATATAATTTTTATGATGAAATATATGATTTAGTAAATAAAAAGGCTGAAACAAAAGTAAAAAGTATATCTTATGATATTGGTGATATTCCAAAATATAATGGTAATAATTATGTTGTAATAAATAATAATAACCCCAAATTTGATGAAAATGATTATACAAAAGAGCCTTTTCAAATTTTTGGTAATCTTGATAATCTAAAAAGGTGTACAAGTGCATATGCTAAGTTAGATAAAAGTATGATGCCAACAGAAAAACGTGGAAGTATTGGAATGATTAAACCAAGTGGGTGGCACACTATAAAATATGATATAGTAGATGGAAAATATTTATATAATAGATGTCATTTAATTGGATACCAACTAACTGGTGAAAATGCTAATGAACTTAATTTAATTACATGTACAAGATCTACTAATACTAAACGAATGCTTGAATTTGAAAATAAAGTTGCCGATTACATCAAAGAAACTAATAATCATGTATTATACAGAGTTACACCAATATTTGAAGGTGAAAACTTACTTGCTAGCGGAATTCAGATGGAAGCTTACTCTATTGAAGATAATGGTAAAGGTATAAAATTCAATGTATATGTTTATAATGTTGAAGATGGAGTAGAAATTGATTATAGAAATGGTGATAGTCGTTTAGTTCAAAATTAAATGATTGTAAAATATAAATCTTTATGATAAAATTAATTACGTCATAAATATTTTATGACCCGTTGGTGAAGCGGTTTAACACATTGCCCTCTCAAGGCAACATTCATGGGTTCAAATCCCATACGGGCCACCAAAATGATTATTAAGCTAACTTTTTAGTTAGTTTTTATTGTATAGTTAAAGATAAAGAAGGAAAGTAAAAAATGAAAATAGAATTACCAAGTTTTATATTAGAAAAAATGAATATAACAAATTCTAAACACTTACAAGTTATAAAAGAATTTGATAGAGATTATATTGTAAAAAAATATTTATATCCATATAAAGATTCATTTTATGATTTGGTTTCTAATGATCTTAATAGTCCAACTGTATTTAATACTTTTTATATAATATATTTAAAAAAAATAGCAAACCAATCGGATATACTGAAATAGGAAGGCCAAAGAATACATATATAAATGCTGCTTTTTTAAATCAAGAACGTGGTAAAGGTTATGGTACAAAGTTTTTAAGTGAATTATCTTTATATTTAATGAATAACTATAGTGATGAAATAGAAACATTAAATACTATTGTTCATCGTGAAAATTTAGCAAGTAGAAAAAATTGCTTAAATAGTGGCTTTATAGAAGTAGAAACAGAAAATCCTAAATTTATTGCTTATGTTAAAAAAATCCTAAAAAAAGAACAAAATGACATTTAAAAATGTATTTTTTTGGTATAATAATAATTAAGAAGTGATGATATGAAAAAAATATGTTTAAAAAGTTATGTAATACCAATTTTAGTAACATTAATTTGTTCAACAATATATTTATATAATACAAAAAATGAAATAATTTATGAAACAAAAAAAATTATAAAAACTGCTAATACTTTAAAAACTATTGAAGAAGAAAATACAAATAATACTTTGATAAAAGAAAATAAATTTAATGATATAAAATATCTTTTGTATAGTGAAAATGATAATTTAAAAAGTTACTTTGTTGACGAAAAAATTGATGAGATTACAGATATTTATTCTATTATAAAAAAAGATTGTCGAAGTAATTTTGATGCTAAAATTAATGAATTATTAAATTTGAAATACCCTAAATTTATTGTTGAAGCAATTAATAATAGTTCTACTAAAAACTATGAAATAAAAGATAATGAAATGATTATTTATTATACGGATGTAAGCATTAATTTAGAAGAAAAACTCTTTTTAACAGTTAATTTTAATGAAATTAAAGATTATTTAAATATCACTGTTAAATTAGATAGTACTTATCAAAATGAAAATGGTTATAATTATGATCCAAATAAGAAGAGTGTAGCACTTAGTTTTGATGATGGCCCTAGTGGTAACAAGACTCTTGAAATTCTAAATATTTTAAATGATAATAAAGCTCATGCAACATTTTTTATGGTAGGTAATAGGATGAATAGCTATGCTACAGTAGTTACAACAGTACATAATAGCGGTAATGAAATAGGTAGTCATACTTATAACCATTGTAATCTAAAAAAAACTAAATTAAGTAAAGTATTAGAACAAGAAAAACTAACTAGTCAAATATATTATGATTTAACGGGTGATACATTAAAACTTACAAGGCCACCATATGGTTCTATAAATCAAAAAGTAAAAGAATCTCTTGATACTATTTTTATAACATGGAATATTGATACTGAGGATTGGCGTTATAAAGATGTAGAACATATTAAATCAGAAGTTTTAGATAAAGTTAATGATGGCGATATTATTTTAATGCATGATTCTTATGAAACTACTGTTGAAGCAGTAAGACAGGTTTTACCTCTATTATATGAGGAAGGATATCAAGTAGTTAGTGTATCAGAACTTGCAGCTTTAAAAGGACAAACTTTAGAAAAGAATAATATTTATAGACATTTTTAAATCAAAGATAAATCATCATTTTTTAAGTTGCTACTAGTAATCTCTGTATAAATATAAATAAGGGCTGCTATAACGACGAAAAGGGCAGCTAAAAAAATTTAGATTTGCATTTAATACCTCCTGTTTAGAAGAGGTATTTTTTAATTCTTTGCATCCTTGATATCGACTATATAAAAAATATGAATAAATAACAAAAACAACTATTAAAATATCAATATTAATAGTTTTATATATTTTTTCAGAGAATCTATCATGATTTTTTAAATAATCTTTTTCATAATGATTTGAAATTAGGGCAAATATTACTATAAAAAGATTAATAATCCAAATGAAATCCTCAATTTCGATTTTTCTATATAAATTAATATTACTATTCATTCTAATTAATTCTATTAAACAAGTAATAAAAAAACACCGAAAACGGTGTAATTTATTAATTTGGTGACCAGTACGGGATTCGAACCCGTGAATGCCGCCGTGAAAGGGCGGTGTGTTAAGCCACTTCACCAACTGGCCAAATTAAATGGTGGGCCTGGGGGGACTTGAACCTCCGACCTCACGCTTATCAGGCGTGCGCTCTAACCAGCTGAGCTACAAGCCCATT
>CADBMU010000004.1 GCA_902795845.1 uncultured Erysipelotrichaceae bacterium | reverse complement strand
GTTAAAGAAAATGCCAAAGAGTGATAAGATATCAGAAAAATATATAGAGAGTGTAACAATAGTAAATAACGATCCATTTTTTCAAGAGTATATGAGTCAAGAAGAAGATCAAAGAAAGATGCAAAACTCATTAATAAGAGAAGCAGAAGATACAGGATATGAAAAAGGCATTAAGTTTGGCGAAGAAAAAGGACTTAAATTATTAGAAAAAGAAAAAATTGACATAGCAAAGAGTTTAATACAAAGTGGTATGAGTTTAGAAGATGTTTCTAGGCACACAAAAATAGATATTAGTAAATTAAAGAAAATGAGATAAAAAGACAAAATGATAATAAATAATTAAATGAAAACAATAAAGGCAATTGATAAATAGTTTCTTCAATTGCTTTTTTTATGGTAAAATATAAATACGAGGTGTTAAAATGACTTTTAGATTTGCAAATGTTGAAGATTGTAATATTTTGGATACAATGCTTACAAAATTGATAATGGATGAAAGAAAATATGATAAAAGTATAGATAAAAATTTTAAAGTACAAAATTTTTATCAAAATGTTTTAGGGAAAAACAATATTATTTACCTATGTGAGGAAGAAAATAAAATTATTGGTTATGTTTATACAATTATAAATAGCGAAAATGCGGTAATTGATGCTTTATATGTTGAAGAATGTTATAGAAATAAAAAAATTGCAACAACATTGATAACAGAAATAATAAAAGTGATTAACGAAAAAAATATTTATAAAATCTTAATTAATGTCATGAGTGACAATATTGTTGCTAAAAACTTTTATCTTTCATTAGGTTTTAAACCTTTTAGAGAAACATTAATTTTAAATAATTAGGTGATTACATGCAAATTGAATTAAATAATGAAATTATTAATGTAGAAATTATTAGAAAAAACAATAAAAATATTTATTTTAGGTTTAACAATGGCAACTTAGTTGTTACATGCAATCACTTAGTAAGTTTAAAAAAAATTCAAGAACTTATAAAAAATAATGAAAATTCATTATATAAGATGTACTTGAGAAATAATAAAGAAATGCAAAATGACTTATTTTTTAATTATCTAGGTAAAAAATATACTATAATTTATGATAATGCAACAAAAAATGTTTATTTTGACAATGATCTAGTTTTTGCTAAAGATGACAAAACTTTAAAAAAATTTTATGATAAAGAATGTATAAGAATATTTGAAAATGAAGTAAATAGAATAGTCCCATACTTTAATAATATTCCAAAATTTACTTTAAAAATTAGAAAAATGAAAACTAGATGGGGAGTCAATAACATAACAAAAAGGAATATAACTTTAAATTCAGAATTGTTAAAAAAAGAGTTACATCTTTTAGATTATGTTATAATACATGAACTATGTCATTTTTATGAAGCAAATCACAGTGCGAGATTTTGGAAGCATGTAAGTAAATATTACCCTAAATACAAAGAAGCTAGAAAAGAATTGAGGGAAGTTTAATGAAAATAGATTCACTATCTAATACAAAAGTAAAAAATTGGAATAAATTAAAAGAAAAAAAATATCGTGATGAAACAGGTCTTTTTCTTGTTGAAGGCGATCATTTAATAAAAGAAGCTTTAAAAAAACAAATGGTTGTTTCAACCATTGGGCTTAATGAGACTTATGATTATACAGTAAATCCTGAAATACTAAAAAAACTATCTAGCCAAAAAAGTGGTACTAAAGAAATAGCAGTAGTAAAAAAAATAGAAGAAAAAAAAATTGAAGGAGATAAGATCTTAATTCTAGATAATATTCAAGATCCTGGAAATCTAGGAACTATCATAAGAAGTGCTGTAGCATTTAATATTAGTACAATAATTCTGTCTGATGATTGTGTAGATTTATATAATGATAAAGTAATAAGATCTAGTGAAGGCATGATATTTAATATTAATATTGTGAGAAAAAAATTAATTGAAATAATACCTAAAATAAAGGAAAATGGTTATACCGTTTATGCTACAACAGTTAATGGTAAGGGATATTTTGAAAATGATTCTAAGATAGCATTAGTAATAGGAAATGAAGGAAATGGAATTAAAGAAGATATTTTAAATCTTTGTGATAAAAATATAACAATTAAAATGAATAAAGAATGTGAAAGCTTAAATGCTGGTGTTGCTGCATCCATATTAATGTATGAATTAGGGGTAAGAAAATGAATTATATTTATGTAGGAAAAATTGTGAATACTCATGGTATTAAAGGCGAAATTAGAATATTGTCGGATTTTTTAAAAAAAGATTTAGTATTTAAAAAAGATTTTATTCTATATATTGGACCCAGTAGAGAAAAAGAAATTATTAAAACATATCGTAAACATAAAGAATTTGATATGGTAACTTTAGAGGGAATAAATAATATTAATGAAGTATTAAAATATAAAGGATGTAATGTTTATATAAATAGAGAAGATCTAAAAATTGCTGATAATAACTACATATTAGAAGATTTAATAGATTTTGAAATAAAAGAAAATGAAAAAACACTAGGAAAATTAAAAGATTTTATGTATAATAATGGCAATATATTGTTAATTATTGAGGGACAAAAAAAATTTTATATTCCTTATAATGACTATTATATAAAAAAAGTAGATTTAAAAAACAAAATTGTATATACTGAAAATGCTAAGGATTTGATTTTATGAAGATAGATATCTTGACTTTATTTCCAAATATGTTTGAAGGCATATTAAATGAATCAATTATTAAAAGAGCTATAGATGCTAAAAAGGTGGAAATCAATTTAATAGATTTTAGAAAATATTCGAAGTTATCAAATAATCAAGTTGATGATACACCATATGGTGGTGGAGCTGGTATGGTTTTAAGATGTGAACCTATTTTTGACTGCATTGATGATATAAGAACTGATGATAGTATTATAGTAATGATGACACCTGATGGAAATACTTATAATCAAAAAATAGCATATAAATTTAGTAAAATAAAACATTTAATAATTATTTGTGGTCATTACGAAGGATTTGATGAAAGAATAAGAACATTGTGTGATTATGAAATAAGTATTGGAGATTATATACTTACTGGTGGAGAAATACCAGCGATGATTTTAGTTGATAGTATAACAAGATTAATTGATGGAGTTATAACAAAAGAAAGTTTGGATGACGAAAGTTTTACTAATGATTTACTTGATTATGAAACATATACAAAGCCGAGAGAATATAGAGGAATGAAAGTGCCAGATGTTCTTTTAAGTGGTGATCATAAAAAAATAAAAGAATTTAGAGAAAATAGTAGAATAGAAAAAACAAAAAAACGTAGAAGCGATTTATTGAAGTAGGTGATAATATGTCTAGTTTTTTAATAAAAAAACATGATGAAGAGATTGATATTGTTAAATTAAATATTAATGATGAAGGCTATGATTTTAGACCGAGAATTACTCATACCGATGCTGACATAAATAAAATAACTATCTTTAATCATTCAATGATTGATATAATACTATCAAAAAAAATTGATAAAAATTTTAAAAGATTAGCTGCTATAACTTATGATGTTATAAATAGTGATGATGATAATACTTCTACTGATGCTACTATCGCACTTGATGAAATAGCTAAATTACGCTCTATTATTTTAAATAAATATCAAAAATTTTTAGAAAAAGAAAAAGAAAAAAAATACATAAAAAGCTTAAGAATTTTAGAAAATGAACTCAGGGCTAAAATTATTTATATTAATACGTTAAATAGTATAGAAGAAAATTTTGATATTGAAGAGAAGAAAGGAAGAGGAAGATAATGAATAATGTTTTGGCGATTGGACAAATAATTAATAAAAACCTTCAAGAGTTACATTTAAGAAATGATTTGAGCAAAGAATCAAAGGATGTATATGAAAGAATCTCTTTTGATTTAAATATTGCTGGAATTAATAACAAAATAATAAATACTATGGATGTATATGGTGCTGGCGAATATTATTTTATTTTAATTGATAATGAAAAAAATATTGATGAGTATTTTTTAATTGATTTAAATCTGAAAAATGGCTTTAAAAAAATAGATGATTTAAATTTTAATGATTATTTAGAAAAATTAGGAATTAATGATAATAAAATAAATTTAAAAAAATTATTTGAATCTAAAACAATTGGAAGATAAATTAGCAAGAAATTGCTAATTTTTTAAATATTTTAATAAAACATTTGTCACTATTTGTCGAAAGCCTTGAAATATCAAAAAATTACTATATAATACATTTTC
>CADBMU010000003.1 GCA_902795845.1 uncultured Erysipelotrichaceae bacterium | reverse complement strand
TTAAATAAAGCCATATCTTTTGCTTTAGCTTCAATCATAATATCAATATCTTTATTATATACTTTAATTAGTTCTAAAAAATTAATAAAACTATCAGAATTTATAAAATCATGATGACTTCTAAATTCTTTTTTTGTTTTATTTTTAGGACTAGAAAAATGCATTTTAGGAGTAATATTACCCCAACTGTTTAAAACAGTAGGTAAATAATTATTTATATCTTGTCCATCATTATTACATAAATGATGATGGTAATCTAAGACAATAGGTGTTTTTATTTTGTTATAAATATCAATACAATCTTTTATATTAAATACTTTATCATCATTTTCAATAACAATACACTTTTGTATTTCAACTGGTAATTTTTTAAAATTATTAATAAATCTTGTTTTAGCATTTTCTTTACCTAAAACAGAACTTCCAATATGTAAAACCAGTAGCTTATTTTCAATATTTAAATAATCTAAAAGATTGTAATGATATTTTAAGATTTCAATAGTATTATCTAAAACTTCTTTTCTTACCGAATTTAGTACACAAAATTGATCTGGATGAAAATCACATCTCATATTTGAATTTTTAATTTTATCCCCAATTAATTTATAATATTCTAAATATTTTTCTTTATAATCAAAGATTACATCTAATCTAGTAGCAAGTGGTATTATTTTGGAAGAAAGTCTAAAAAAATGAATGTTATTTCTAATGTTGTAATCAATTAAAATATTTAGATCTTTTAAATTAGATATAATAATTTCATTTAGTTTACTAATGTTTTTAGTCTTTAAATATTCTGTATAAGTATAATTAGTTGAAGGAGTTACATTTTCTATTGTTTTTGATATACAAGCATATCCTAATTTTATTAACATATAATCACCATTATTAGTATAATAAAATAGTAAACTTATATAAGTTACAATTGCATTTTTATAGATAAATGTTTAAAATTATAATTAAAGGATAGATGTTAATATGAATACAAATGATTATTTCAAAAATTTTTATAAGAAATGGTTATCTTTTGTAGTTTTTTGTGGTCTTGTATTAACCGTAAGTATTTTATTTGTTAATATATTTTCATTAAGTATAACTTTTTTTCAAAATAAAGATATAACTTTAAATGTTATATTTAAAGTTTTAATATTAAATTTATGTAATTTTATTTTATCATTGATGTCTCTTTCAGTTTTGAAAGAAGAAAATCTTGAAAAATCTAAAAAAATTATTTGTTTAAATTATTTTTTAATTAGCTATTTACCATCAATTTTTTATACAAATTATTCTATTTTATTAGTATTGCCTTTTATAGCAATCATATTTGCAGCTGTTTTTGAAAATTTAAAAACTATGAAAATATTTTATTGTTTAAATATTTTACTAATTCTTAATTATTTTTTTAATAATATAGCAAAAGATTCGTTTGAGTTAATTAGTGTTATAATAGCAATTATAATTTTAAATATCATATTTAAAGTTAGTAAAGAAATATATTTCATGATTCAAGAAGATAGTTTTTATATTAAAAAAATAATAAAAAAACATAATAATTTACAAAAAAAATTAGATATTGAGCCATTAACTAAATTACTTAATAAAAATAGTTTAATTAGAGATTTAGAAACTGTAAAAAAACAAAATAATAAAATATCTCCATGCATTGTAATGCTAGATTTAGACTTTTTTAAAAGAATAAATGATACTTTTGGACACGTTAATGGTGATAAAGCATTACTTTCAATAACTAACTATTTGAATAAATTGGAATCAAATAATGTAAAAGCTTATAGATTCGGTGGCGAAGAATTTGTTATTTTATTTAAAAATACTGATATAAAAAATGTTTATAATATTATTGAAAAAACTCGTAAAAATTTTGGTAATGTAAAACATGATTATATAAATAATGAAAAAATAACATTTAGTGCTGGTATAAGTGCTTATGATGGAAAATCTAGCATATACAAATGGTTAGATCAAGCTGACAAAGCATTATATCAAGCAAAAAATGAAGGAAGAAACAAAGTAATAATTTATAAAGGATAGAGGTAATACATGAAAAAAAATATAGCAAAAAATATAGTTTTTGGAATTGTTTTAGCAATAATTATATTTTGTAATCAACATATACTTTATATTCCAAATATAGAATTAAACAAATATCACTTACAACTTTATGTTGATATAATAGCTGATATAGCATTAACAATTTATATTTGTTTTATAATGATAAAAGCTAAAAGTATTGAATTATCAAAATCTAAGATTATATTTATAATTTTACTAGATATATTTTTATTAATATCAAACGCTTTTATTAATACGGGAAATTTATCATATCTTTATAAAAATATTTGGTTAATTTTATACAATTTAATTAGATTTATAGCAATTTATATCGTTCTAAAAAGAAGTATTATATACTTTGAAAACTTCATTAAAAATCATGAGTTTAAATTAAAAGAAAATAAAATTACAAAGTTATTTTTCAAGCATCCTTTTTTATTTAGCTTTATAACTATTTTAATTTGTTGGAGTATTTATGTAATAGCTTTTTATCCAATCATATTGTCTCCTGACCCTAGTTTTCAAATAAAACAATTTTTTAATGTAAGAACTAAATATGCTGATTATGCAATACTTCTTGATAATAATGTATTTTTGACTAATCATCATCCTGTTTTTCATACTATGATTTTAGGATATTCTCTTAAATTAGGAAGATTTTTGCTTAATGATAATTTTGGCTTATTTATTTATAGTTTAACTCAGTTGTTATTTTTAGCATTTACTTTATCATTAACCATTAAATATTTGAATGAAAATAATGTAAATAAAAAAATTGTGTTTAGTGTTTTACTTTTATATTGTTTTGTTCCAATGTTTCCACTTTATGCTATGAGTGGTGTTAAAGATACTTACTATACATGTTTTATAATTTTATATGTTATGAAGTTAGATAAAATTGTAAGATCTAAGCAAAAAAAATTATCATACAAAGAAATGATCCAATTGCTATTAATAATGGTTGCTGTATGTTTGTTTAGAAATAATGGTATTTATGTTTTAGTGTTATCATTTCCTTTATTATTAATATATGCAAAAAAATACTTTCAAACTTTATTAGTTATATTTATTGGAGTTTTAGCTTTTTATGGAACTTACACAAAAGTGTTACTACCTTCATTAAAAATAACTGATGGAAGTATAAGAGAAACTTTATCAATTCCTTTTCAACAGACTGCTAGGTATGTAAAATATTATGATAAAGATTTATCTAAAAATGATATTAAAGCAATAGATAAGGTTTTAGGATATGAAACTCTAAAAAAAAGATATAATCCAACTATATCTGATCCAGTAAAAAATGAATTTAATAAATATACAACAAAAAAAGAATTATTAGCATATTTAAAAGTTTGGTTTAAATGCTTCTTTAAACATCCATTAGTGTATATTGAAGCAACTTTAAATAATATATATGGTTATTTTAGTCCTCAATCAACAAACTGGTATATTTATTATAAATATGATACAAGAATTACTGAAGATAACTTAGTTAACTATCATTATAATAATTTAAGCCTATTAAGACTAATATTATCTTCATTTGCTCAAGGATTTCCATATATTCCTTTAATTGGTCTTATCAGTAATATTGGATTTAATACTTGGCTATTATTAGGATTAACAACATATTCTATTTTTAAAAAGAAAAAAGAATATCTAATTGTGTTATCACCATTACTAATATCTTTATTAATTTGTGTAGCATCTCCAGTTAATACTTATTTTAGATACGCAATGCCATTTATATTTATAATGCCATTTATATTTACATTAATTGTAACAAGGTTAAAAAACAATGAATAAATTGTTTTTTTCTTTTAGTTTTTTTGATATACTTATTAAGAATAGAGGGACTAGTATGAAGAATATAGAAATTAAAAATGTTTTATCACGAGAAGAATTATATAAAATTGATGCTTATTTTAGAGCAGCAAATTATTTATCTGTAGCACAGTTATATCTTTATAAAAATCCACTTTTAAGAGAAAAATTAACAGTTGATGATATTAAACCTAAATTAGTAGGTCACTGGGGAACAGCTCCTGGTCAAAATTTTGTCTATACACATTTAAATAGAATTATAAATAAATATGATTTAAATATGATTTATATTTCAGGACCAGGTCATGGTGGACAAGCAATGGTAGCACAAACATACTTAGAAGGTAGTTATAGTGAAGTTTATCCAAATATTACTGAAGATGAAAAAGGGTTAGAAAAATTATGCAAACAATTTAGTTTTCCTGGAGGAATATCTTCTCATGTAGCTCCTGAAACACCAGGTTCTATTAATGAAGGTGGAGAACTTGGTTATTCTCTTGCTCATGCTTTTGGAGCTGTGTTTGATAATCCTAATTTAATAGCTGCATGTGTAGTTGGAGATGGTGAAGCAGAAACAGGTACTCTAGCTACATCATGGCATTCTAATAAATTTTTAAATCCTAAAAAAGATGGTGTTGTCTTACCAATTTTACATTTAAATGGCTACAAAATAGCAAACCCAACATTAATGTCAAGAATTGATGAAGAAGAACTTGATGATTTTCTTAAAGGCTGTGGATGGCAACCATACTATGTTTGCGGTGATAACCCAAGAATAATGCATCAATTAATGGCTCAAACTTTGGATGAAGTAATAGAAAAAATCAAAAATATAAAAGAAGAAGCTATTAATGGAAATGATAAAAGACCAAAGTGGCCGATGATAGTTCTTAGAACACCAAAGGGATGGACAGGACCTAAAATAGTTGATAATAAAGAAATAGAAGGTACATTTAGAGCTCATCAAATTCCAGTTCAAGTTGATAAAGAAACAGGTAATAATTTAGAATTACTTGAAAACTGGCTTAAAAGTTATCACCCAGAAGAATTATTTGATGAAAATGGCTCATTAAAAAAAGAATTGAAAGCTTTAGCACCTAAAGGCGATAGAAGAATGGGTTTAAATCCTAATGCCAATGGTGGATTAATGTTAAAAGAATTAAAATTACCAAATTTTAAAGATTATGAATTAAAAATTAGTAAGCCTGGTCTAGAAAAAGCTAGTGACATGATGCAACTTGGAAATTATGTTAGAGATATTATTAAGAATAATCCTGATAATTTTAGAGTATTTTCACCAGATGAATTATTATCAAATAGATTAAATTATGTTTTTCAAGCTACTAAAAGACAATGGGATAATAGTACATTAGATAATGATGAATTTTTATCAACTGAAGGAAGAGTAATAGATTCAATGCTTTCTGAAAATTTATGTGAAGGTTGGTTAGAGGGTTATCTTTTAACAGGAAGACATGGTTTCTTTACTAGTTATGAAGCATTTATAAGAATTATAGACTCTATGACTAGTCAGCACGCTAAATGGTTAAAAGTATGTAGTGAACTTCCATGGCGAAAAGATATTGCTTCCCTAAATTATGTTTTAACATCTCATGTATGGCAGCAAGATCATAATGGATTCACACATCAAGATCCAGGATTTTTAAATCATATAGTGACAAAGAAAGCAAGTATTGTAAGAATGTATTTACCACCAGATACAAACTGTTTAATATCTTGTTTTGATCATATTATAAAAAGTAAAAATTATATAAATGTTATAGTAGCAAGTAAACATCCATCAATTCAATGGTTGAATATGGACCAAGCAGTAAAACATTGTACTAATGGTATAGGAATTTGGGCATTCGCAAGTAATGATGAAGGAAAAACACCAGATATAGTTTTAGCAAGTTGTGGGGATACTCCAACGCTAGAAGTAGTAGCAGCATCTGGTATATTACGTAAATTTTTACCTGAAGTTAAGGTTAGAGTTATTAATGTTGTAGATTTAATGAGACTTGAAGATAAAGAAAAACATCCGCATGGATTGTCTCAAAAAGAATATAATATGTTATTTACTAAAGACAAACCTATCATATTTGCATTCCATGGTTATCCTTCATTAATTCACCAATTAACTTATAGTCGTGAAAATCAAAACTTACATGTAAGAGGATATAATGAACAAGGAACGATAACTACACCATTTGATATGAGAGTTCAAAATGAAATTGATAGATATCACTTAGTATTACTTGCTTTGAAACACTTGGGATACTCAAATGAAAGAACAATGAAACTTGAACAATATTGTAATGAAAAATTAATTAGACATAAACAATACATTTTTGATAATGGAGAAGATATTCCAGAAGTTAAAAATTGGACTTTAGACAATCAGTTACTTGACTAATTGTCTTTTTTCTTTTTCTTTGATAAAATGTTAATAGGTGATAATATGGGTGCAGTTTATGAAAAAGTAAAAGAATTTAAGAAAAAATATCCAAGTACTGTTACATGGTGGCGATTAAAAAAGCATTCTAGTGTTGTTGAAAGACATTTAAATCCAGGAGAAGAAGTTTTATATGCATTTGCTGGTCAAAAAAATGACAATCCTTTTGATTTATGGAGTACTTGTGTAATAGTTTTATCAAATAAAAGAATTTTAATTGGTAAAAAAAGATTATTATTTGGTTATACATTAACAACTATTACGCCAGATTTATTTAATGATATGGAAGTTTATATGGGTATTATATGGGGTAAAATGACAATAGATACAGTAAAAGAAGAAGTAATCATTACTAACCTTTCTAAAAAGAGTTTACCTGAAATTGAAACTCAAATTTCAGAATTTATGATGGAAGAGAAGAAAAAATATGGTAGTGAAGAAGTTAAAGAAGCATACTACAAACAATATAACGACGTCAATTAAAAAATTAAGACAATTTATAATAGTGGCTTTAAGTTTAATAATAATTTATTTGATAATATATTTAACTCCAAGAAACTATGAGTATGATTATAAAATTAATGGTTTTAATATTAAGGAAAAATATATAAAAAAAGATAAAGAATATTTATTTACTATTAAGAAAAATGATAAAATCTATAAAACCATTGGTGTATCAAAATATACTCCTGATAGAAAGTTAATAAATGGTATAAAAGAATTTAACAATGAAGATACAAACTGTATTATAATTGATTCAAAAATAATTGCAAATAATAAGTTATGTACAAAAGATAACGAATTAATTTCGAGTTCTTTAACAAATATAATTCCTGGCAAATATATAAATAAAAAACAAGATAATTATCAAAAATATAAAAATATTAAGATAAACCTTGATGATAAAACTTATTTAATATGGAATTATAACAGTTTTATAAAAATAAATGAAACTGAAAAAAAACAAATAAAAATTTTTGATAACGACATTTATAACTTAGAAATAATGGCTAAAGTTGATAAATATTTAGTAATTGCTGATTATGATCAAAAATATAATTATAATAAATTAATTCGCTTAAATTTAAAAAATAATAAAATTGATGAAATAAACTTAAAGAATGATATATCTTTTGAATCTAGAATACTGGGAGTATATAAAAATAAGATTTATCTTTTAGATGAAAAAAATAAAAAAGAATATGAAATAAATGTTAAAAAGAAAAAAATTAACATAGTTAGTAAAAATGATTTTGGAGTAATTTATAAAGATAATAAACAAGTAAAAACTAAAATAAGTAAAATTATAAATGATAATATAAAATTTACTTCAAATAATTATTATGATTATGTTATAGAAAATGAAAACTTATATTTAAAAATAAAAAATATTTCTGAAAAAATTAAAATAAGTGATTTGAAAATAAAAAATATAGTATATCAAAATAATGATGAAGTTTATTATATAGCTGATGATAAATTATATAAGTATGATTTTACTTATGGTAATCAAGAAATATTTTCAAATTTTGAATTTAATTTTAATTATGAAAATATGGTTGTAATTTATTAATAACACAAATAATTTATTATCATATTATATTTTAGGAGTGATAATATGTTTATGAAATATCGCCTAAAATATGGTGAATCTTTAAATGATGTGGCAAACTTATTTAATACTAATAAAGAATATTTAAAAGAAATTAATAATATCTATTTTGATGATATGGTAAGAGAAGGAATGGATATAGTAGTACCTAAAAATAGTGAAAACTACTATAATACATATATAATTGAAAAGGGAGATTCTTTATATAAAATTGCTAGAAAATATAATATAAATCCAGAACTTTTATCTAGTATGAATGGATTAGATGAAGATGATTATATTTATCCTGGACAAGAAATATTAATTCCTAAAAGTGGTTATAGTTATTACATAACTAAAGAAGGGGATACTATAGAAAATGTTATAAAAACATTTAATACTTCAAAAGATAATTTTAATAAATATAATCCAACTGTATATCTAATGGCTGGACAACTTCTTGTTAATAAAACAAAATAATCTAAAATATGGGTATCACTCATATTTTTTTTATGATAAAATAATAATAGATTGGGGATATAATATGATACTAAGAAAGCCTTATAAGTTTTTAATTAAACATTTTAAATTAATTCATTTATTACTTTTTTTACCAGTAGTTTATTTACTAATAAAAACTAATAATATTTTTAAATTTTTTAGTAGTTATGTTTCAAATAATTATACTTATAGTACAATAAGTAATTTAGCTGGTAGTTATATAAATTTCTTTATGTATTTAGCTATATTACTAATTGTAATAGTAGCTTTAATTGTCTATTATTTAATGCGTCAAAAGAAAAAAAATACAAAATTATATATTGCTTTTATAGTTTATTATTTAATTTTATTTGTAGCATTAACAGTATATCATGGTGTTCTAAGTAATTTAGAAGTAGAAGAATTAACAGCTAAAGCTGCTAGAGCTTACAGAGATATATCTTTAATTATCACTTTGCCTCAATATTTCTTTGCTTTTTATTCAATATTCAGAGGTTTAGGCTTTGATATTAAACAATTTAAATTTGAATTAGATTTAAAAGATCTTGATATTGATGAAAAAGATAATGAAGAATTTGAATTTGTATTAGGGGTAGAAACATACAAGTATAAAAGAACATTAAGACGTTTTATTAGAGAGTTTAAATATTATATTTTAGAAAATAAATTTATATTTACTTGTATAAGTATAATTTTATTCTTAGTTTTTGCAACAACACTTTATATGCATTTTAACGTATATAATAAATCATATGGAACAAATAAGACTTTTTCTCACAGTGCATTTAATATGAATATGCTTGATAGTATGATAACAAATGTTGATTATAATGGTAAAACCATAACTAAAGGTAAATATTATTTGGTTTTAAAAATAAATATTATTAATAATTCAGTAGTTAAGACTAAATTAGATACTAATAACTTTAGATTACAAATGGGTAATAGTTATCTTGTTCCAACATTAGATAGATCTGATTATTTTATAGATTTTGGAACACCATATCATGGTGAAAAGATTAATACAAATACTAATACAACTTACAATTTAGTTTTTGAACTTACAGAGAAACAAGTTGAAAATAGTTATAAATTAAAAATATTAGAAAACATTGAATACAAAGTAGGTGATATTACAGCTCATTATAAAATATTGAATATTAAACCAAAAAGAATTATAGATAATAAAATTATTAGTAGTTTTAAAATGAATGAAAATATAAGCTTAGAATCTTCTAATTTAAAAGATAGTTCAATTACAATTAAAAATTATGATATAAAAGATAATTACATTTATTCTTATCAATTATGTAGTAATAATATATGTCGAAATTTAAACGATGTAGTATCTACAGGTTATGGTACAAGTAAAGTAAAAACTACTTTATTAATATTAGATGTAGATACTAAATTAGATAAAAATACAGAATATTATAAAGCAATAAAAAATACTAGTAAATTTTATGAAGACTTCTTTACTGTAGAATACAATGGGAAAGAAGTAACAACAAGAAATGTTACACCTGATAATTTAAAAGATAAAATTATTTTACAAACTAATGCTGAAATTAAAGAATCATCAAATCTAAATTTACTAATTACAATTAGAAATTATTGCTATAAAGTAACTTTAAAGGGATAATAATCCCTTTTTTGTTGACTTTATAAAAAGTTTTAGATAAAATAAATGAGTAATCGCATATATTATATTAAGTGGGGCTTTAGCCAAGTGGTAAGGCAAGGGACTGCAACTCCCTGAGCACCAGTTCGAATCTGGTAGGCCCCTCCATTGAAAAATTAACTTGTGTAAATCACAAGTTTTTTCTTTGTGTAAAATTATATAGAAAAAATAAAAATATATATTGATTTATATCATCAATTTTGATAATATTAAATCATAGAGGAGGATAGAAAATGGATAAGAAAAATACTGTATTATTAACTGTTATAGCAGTTGCAACATTATTAGTTGCTGTAGTAGGAGCTACATTTGCATACTTTAGTGCAAGAGTTACTGAAAATAATAAAACTGAAACAGTTATTAAATCTGCAGAATTAGGAATTACTTTTACAGGTACTCAAGAAATTACTGCTGAAAGTATCGAACCAGGTTGGTCTGCTGATAAAGTATTTACTGTTGAAAATACTAGTGATTATGATATGACTTTTGATATCAACTTCACAAAAACTGTAAATAATTTTTCAAGAAAAGACGATTTAACTTATTCTATAGCTGCTGAGTATAGTGCATCTACTAATGATTCTTATACTACTGCATCTAAAGTTCAAATGGTTGGATTAACTGACACAGGAGTTTCTACAGCTACAAAATCTGATTTCACTGCTACAGGAGTATTACCTGTTGATGGAACAGTAGCTGAAAACGGTGACGTTACTTATGGAGAAAACGTTGTAAAAGTTGTTAGAGTATTTATCCCAGCTCATACTACAGAAAAATTCACAATGACTGTAGGATATACTTATTCTGATGAAGATCAAAATGCTGATCAAGGAAAAGTATTTAGAACAACTGTTGGTGTAACAGCTAACGGAATTGATGCTGGTACAAAAGCTGGTGAATAATAAAAGTGCTTTTTAATAAAGCATTTTTTTTATTGTTCCAAAAAAAATAATATGATATAATATTTCCAATAGTAAGGAGTGTTGTATATGGATATGGACAATGAAGAATTAAAAAAAGATCTTGAAGAACAATATTCAATGCTTGAAACGGAAATAGAAGAAGATAAAAAGAAAAAAAGATATCTTGTTGTTTTTATATTTTTCTTAGTAATGTTTTTATTAATGTTTGGAACAACATTTTCTTATTTTAAAATTTATAATGGTCGAGAAGAAATAAAAGAAGTATTAGTAAAAGACCTTTATATAAATGAAAAAAAAGATGCATTCGATTTTGACGAAAGTATTAAAAGTTATGTTGTTTCTATGCCTTATGGTACCACGAAGGTGACATTTGGTTATAAAATATGTGAGAATTGTACTATAGATATAACTGGAAATGAGAATTTAAAAACAGGAAGTAATGAAATAAAAATTAAAATAATTAATAAGGATACAAAAATAGAAGATGATTATATTATCTATATTATTGTAGAAAATAAAGAAGATAATAATAACCCGAATAATTCTAATGATAATAATTCTGAAAACAATGATGACAGTAATGATAATTCAAATAATGATGATAAGAATAACGATAATGAAGAAATAAATAAAGATTTAAGATTAAAATATTTAGAAGTTACAAACCATACATTTTTAACAGAATTTTCACCAAATAATAATTATTATATAACTAATGATATATTTGATAATGAAGATTCACTTAAAATTAAATTCACTTTATTTGATGAATCTAATACTTTTAAATTAAAATTAAATGGTGTTGATGTTGAAAGAGAAACTACAAAAGATGATGATAAAAACGTTTTAGATTTAAATGTTAAAACGGAACTAATACTAGGTGCAAATAAATTAGAAATAATTGTATGTAATGAAAAAGGTAATACCAATACTTATGAAGTATATCTTAATGTAAAACATTACGATGATGATGAAAAGGTAATTAATTTAGAAGTTGAACCTATTAATGGTGATGGTACATTTAGTTTTTCTAATGTTATTCCTGGTTGGGAATCAGATGGAATGCAAGGTATAAAAATAACTAATAAAAGTAATTATGATGCCTATATTAATTTAAAATGGACTGAAGTTTTAAATGAATTTAATAATAAAAATGATTTAAACTTTGAAGTTAAATATAATAATAAAATAATTAAAAGTGGTTATTTGCCTGATAAAGATACATATATTATTAAAAATTTAGCATTAAAAGCTAACAGTTCTAATACTTATTATTTTAAATATAAATATCTTTATACTGATAGTGATCAAAATATTGATCAAGGAAAAACATTTAAAGCTAGAATTCAAGTGAGTTTACAAGATTAACTGTATTTATAATACAGTTTTTTTATTGTTTTTTTTATTAAAATAACTTATAATAATAAATAGAATAGGGTGTTACATATGAAATCTAGCGATAATTTCTTTCAACAATTTAAGCAAATATCTAAAACTATTGCGATGATAATATCATGGACGATATTTGCTTTATTAGTATTAATAATTGGCTTTTTAGCTTACTATATGGTTTCTGCAAATATTTATGCTAAAAAAGGTGAAAAGTTTGAACCTAAATATTCATTATATACGATTGTAAGTCCTAGTATGGAACCAAATATAAAAGTATATGATGTTATATTAAATACTCGAATTGATGATCCAGCAAATATAAAAGTTGGAGATGTTATAACATTTATTTCAACAAGCACAATATCAAATGGCATGACAGTTACTCATAGAGTCACAAGAATAGTAAATGGCCCAGAAGGATTAGAATTTGCTACTAAAGGTGATAACAATACTATTGAGGATACTGATACAGCTAAAGCTAAAAATTTACTTGGAAAAGTTGTATTAAAAATTCCGCAATTAGGAAGATTACAATTCTTCTTGTCAACCAAGGGTGGATGGTTACTTGTAATTTTATTCCCAGCTCTATTAATAATAGTAAATGATATCTTTAAAATATTTAAATTAAACAAAGCTAAGAAAAATTTAAATGAAGCTGAAAAATCATCAGAAGATAAAGAAGAAAAAATAAAGTTAGAAACATTTAGAAAAGAAGAAATAAAAGAAAAGTTAAATAATAAAGATCTAAAAAAAGCTAAAGAATTAGAACAAAAATTGAAAAATAACAAGAAGAAATCTACTGATATTTCAGAGGAAATAGAAGAACATGTAGAAGAAATAGAAAAAAGTAATAATATCGAAGAGCCTAGTAAAGCAGAAGAAGTGGCTGAATTTATTCCAGTATTTGATGAAGATGAAATAAAGGAAATTGAAGAAAAAACTTTTGAAAAGCAAGAAAATTTAGTAGAAGCAGAAAATAAAGAAGTAAAAGAATCATTAGAAGATAAACAAGATGTAGAAAATTCTTTAGAAGAAGAAATTGTGTTTGAACCAGTTCAAATTGAAGAAAGAGAAATTGGAAATTCTGATTCTATCATTCAAGAAGATTTAACAGAAAGTGAAAATAATGAAGAAAATGCAAAAGTAATTGATGAAAATCTAGAACCTGTTGAATCAAATAATGAAATCACTTTTAAAAATAAAAATATTTTTGACGAAGAAGAACAAAAAAATATATTTACTGATGATAATGTAATAAATTTATTTGATAATAAAGAACCAATAAAAAAAGAAAATAATATTCCGTTAGATTTTGAATTACCAAAATTAAAGAAAAAATAATAGTCAACAAAACGTTGACTATTTTTTAAAATTGTACGCAAATTTGACATTTTTGATTTAATATGCTATACTTCCAGTACTAATGGGGGTTGGTTAGTCATGAAACAAATAAATAAATTGATTTTTCATTATATGTTAGAAATAATAATAGTAATAGCATTAGTTGGTGTGAGTATTCCACTTTGGAAAACATTTGATAAGGCTAATATTGCACACATTGCAAACAGTTACTCTAATATGAATTATTTATATTTAAATGTAAAAAGATTTATTAGTGATAAAGATTCTTTAGATGAAATTAAAGTTATTAATGATACAAATACACTAAGAAATTATAAATTAATTATGAAAGTTGATAAAACTATAAAACTTGATAAAGTAATTTTTGAAGAAAAAAATATAGATTTATCAAAAAATAAATATAAGGAAGATGAAAAATACAATTACTATTTACTAACTGAAAATAGTTTGATAGCTGGATTTAAAATCTATAATTTAGAATTTAATGAATTAAATAATGGAATTACATATGAAATAATTGAGAGTAAAAATATATAATTGGGGGTGATTCTATGAAAGAATTTTTAGAAAAAATACTGCAATTAGCAAAAAATAAAGAATATGACGAAATTATAAATCTAATAAATATGAGTGATTGTAGAAATGATAAAAAAATATTTAATATTAAAAAAAGTGTAAAAAAATATTGCCGTATGAAAAAGAATTCTGTATATTATCATAAAAAAAATTTGATTGAAGTTTCAGATAATTTATGGCACTCTTATTTTGAATGTATGAAGTCAAATAATTTCCTTCAAGCTTATGAAATAATACAAAAAATTAATTGTAAAATTAATAGTGATTATTCTAATTTTTACTTAATTTTAACTTCAGACTTATTAAAATTAAATGAAGAAAATTGTCTCAATAATCAAAAGATAGATCATATTAATAGGCAAATATTAGATTTAATTTCTGATATAAAATATATTACAGGTATTAATTTAGAAAAATTATTATTACTTTTAAAGAAAAAGATAATCTTAAAACAAAAATTAAATCAAAATTATTATTTAGAAGAACATTCTTTAAATATAATTTATATGATAAATCAACTTAAACAAATATCATATTCCTCTAAAGAACTTTTTAATAAATTTGATTATTCTAAAACTAATGAAGAAAATTTTTATGATTCATTAGAAGTTGGAGATTATATTTCATCTTTAAAATATCTTAAAATGCCTGAAGTGTTTCAAAGTTTAAAAAATAGTTATGATAAAACTTATCCATTGTTATTATTTAAATTACTTAAAACATTAGAAAATATTTGTAGTAAAAAAATAAACCCAACTGATAAATATGAAAATTTAATATCAAGTATAGAAAATGAAAATTATCTAGAAGCCTTAAAAATTAATTCTAATAATAAATTTGCAAATGATTATGCTATGGATATAGTCAATTTGTTAGTTCTAAAAAAATAAATTTTGTTTACAAGGAAGATTAAAGCTTTCTTGTTTTTTATAAAAGATATAATTGAAAGAATATTTAAATTAGTCACTATGACAAGTTCAGTGATAGTAAATTTTAAAAAGATAAGTAATAAAATTATGGATAATTAGTATATATCAGAAAAATAGTTAAAAAATAGAATATAATACTAATAATGTAATCATAACGACTTCCTTGTTTTAAATATAAATAGGTGTTAAAATACAAGAAATGAAGAGGGTGAAAGAATGTTTAAAATTCATTCAAAATATAAACCAAGTGGAGATCAACCACAAGCAATAGATGCTTTAGTAAAAGGATTAAACGAAGGAAAAAAAGAACAAGTTTTACTAGGGGCTACTGGAACAGGAAAAACATTCACTATTGCTAATGTTATAGAAAAAGTAAATAAGCCAACTCTAGTTTTAGCCCATAATAAGACTCTTGCAGGACAACTTTATTCTGAATTAAAAGAGTTGTTTCCAGAAAATCACGTAGAGTATTTTGTTTCTTATTACGATTACTATCAACCAGAAGCTTATGTTCCACAAAGTGATACTTATATAGAAAAAGATTCTTCTATTAATGATGAAATCGATGAATTAAGACATGCAGCAACAGCAGCTTTAATAAATAATAGAGATACAATTGTAGTATCATCAGTTTCTTGTATTTATAATATTGGTGAAAAAGAAGAGTATGTAAATAAAATGCTTGTTTTAGAAAAAAATATGCATATTAAAAGAAATGAAATAATTAATAAATTAGTTGATATGGCTTATGAAAGAAATGATATTGATTTTCATCGTGGTACTTTTAGAGTTCATGGGGATATAATTGACATAGTTCCAGCTGGTGAGAAAAGCCAAGCTATACGTGTTGATTTATTTGGAGATGAAATCGATCGTATTACTTTATTTGATCCAGTAACTGGGGCTTTAATTCAAGAAAAAAAGACTATTTCTATTTTCCCAGCCAGCCACTTCGTAACTAGTGATGAAAAAATGGAAAAAGCTTTAAAACGTATTAAAAATGAACTTGAGGAAAGAATTAAATATTTTGAAGATAATAATAGATTGTTAGAGGCTCAAAGAATAAAAGAGAGAACTAATTATGATATGGAAATGCTTAGAGAAACAGGATTTTGTAGTGGTGTAGAAAACTATTCATCTCACTTAGCATTAAGAGAGGAAGGATCAACACCAAACTGTTTAATTGATTTCTTTGATAAAGATTTTTTATTAGTTATTGATGAATCACATGTAACTGTACCTCAAATAAGAGGAATGTATAATGGAGATAGAGCAAGAAAACAAACTCTTGTGGATTATGGTTTTAGATTACCTTCAGCATTAGATAATCGTCCATTAAAGTTTGAAGAATTTGAAAAAAAGATTAATCAAGTTATTTATGTTTCTGCAACTCCAGGGGATTATGAATTAGATAATGTAAATAACAAAGTAATAGAACAAGTCATAAGACCAACTGGTCTTTTAGATCCAACTATTGAAATAAAACCAACTCTAGGTCAAATAGATGATATTATTGAGCAAATAAGAATTAGAAAAGAAAAAAATGAGAGAGTCTTAATTACAACACTTACAATTCGTATGTCGGAAGAATTAACAAATTACTTAAAAGAAGTAAATATAAAAGTAGCATATTTACACAGTGAAATAAAAACATTAGAAAGATTAAAAATAATTCATGATTTACGTGCTGGTATCTATGATTGTGTTGTAGGTATAAATCTTTTAAGAGAAGGCATAGATATACCAGAAGTTAGTTTAATATGTATTTTAGATGCAAATAAACAAGGGTTCTTAAGAAGTGAAAGAAGTTTAATACAAACTATTGGTAGATGTGCAAGAAATTCAGAAGGCCATGTAATTATGTATGCTGATACAGTTTCAGAAGCAATGGAAAATGCTATTAAAGAAACTAAACGTCGTCGTGAAATTCAAGAAGAATATAACAAAGTTCACGGTATAATACCAAAAACTATTTCTAAAGAAATTAAAGAAGTAGTAAGTAATAATATTGAAGATAAAAAAATTAATGATAAAATGTCTAAAAAGGATAAAACTATTTTAATAAGTGATATTGAAAGTGAAATGAAAGAAGCAGCTAAGAATCTTGATTTTGAAAGAGCTATGGAATTAAGAGATATTTTATTTGAATTAAAAGCAAACAAATAATCAGACTATATAAGTCTGATTTTAAAATTATTCTTCTTCTATTTGTTTAATAACATGAGCTTCTTTATTATTTTCACTACCTTTAACAAAATAATATAATGTATTTTTTTCTTTATTCTTTACTTCATTACCTGTTACAGGATCTCTAATAGTGGCAATTACATTTTTAGGTTGTTCATACCATTCGTCAGAAACATTTTTTTCATAATTTTCAATAGTCGAAGCCCATATATTCTTAGCTTCTCCACTAATATTAGAATTTGTTTCTCTGGCATCATCATATCCCATCCATACAAGCATTAAAGCTTTTTTATTGTAACCA
>CADBMU010000002.1 GCA_902795845.1 uncultured Erysipelotrichaceae bacterium | reverse complement strand
TTGCAGTTGATATAGCTTATTTATTTTTAAAAAATGAAGAATTATATGATTTTAATAAAAATCTAGAAATACCAAAGCGTAAATAATAGATATCTGAAAGGAAGAAAATGATGAAAGTAATAGATAAAGGTTTCGAAGAATTAAATACTAGTTTAGACATATCACAAATATTAGAAAATATTATAGCAACATTAAAAAATATGAATATTGATTACAAAATTTTAGAAAAAATATATCAAAAATCAGAAAATTTCTTTATTCAAATTATTGATGATGGGACATATTCTATAAAACTTCCAAATGGCGTTATTAATGAAAATAGAATAGCAGGTACTTCTGGAGCTTTAAAAACTAATATGATTTTTAAAGTGGATGATAAAGAATTAAATATAATTCCAGGTGTCGTATTGCGCAAAAATTACAATGTTCACCAATTAGTTCATGAATTGTTACATGTACTTTCTTCTAGACAACATGATTATTTTGATGATGAAGGAATAACTTACACAAAAACCGGAACAAAAATTGATTATTATAATAGATCTTTGGACGAATACAGCAAAGAAAAAAATTTTTCTTCGGATGGCTTAAATGAAGGAATAACAGAATTGTTAGCCTCAATAATAACAAAAGAATATACAGGAAATTACGCCCCATATGTTGTTATTTCAAAATTATTTATGAATAATAATAATTATTTATTAAATGCTTATTTTGATGATAATATTTCTGAATTTGAAAAATTTTATAAAGATGTTGAAGAAAAACAATCATTAGTTACTAGAGAAGATTTTAAAATTTTAACTTCTAAATGCACGGATTATGAAATGATTTCAAAAATTATTGTAGCTGGTATTAAATATTGTAAATCGAATGGGCAAGAAATTAGTGATGAAGAATTGAATTTAATGATTAATTACTTAGACAACAATTTAATGCTAGACTCAGGGTCTTGGTATGATTTAATATCAGAAAATGTTTCAAAACTAAAATAATTATAGTTGATGCTATAATTATTTTTAATTATAAATTCAAGGACTTTAAATTGTTAAATATTTTTTAAATCATTTATAGCGGTTAAGTACGATTCAACTTTAATTTTTTCTGTGTCTGATAAATTCCTATACAAATTAATAATATTATGTTCTTTTTCATTCAAGCTAAAATCAGGTTTAGTTGGATCATCAGTTAAATCAAGTAAATAATCAGTTGAAGTATTTAAAAGATTAGCCATTTTTACAATAGTTTCCAATTTTGGGTGGATTTTACCACTTATGTATTGACTTATAGCTTCTTGAGATACTTCTAATTCTACTGCTAAAGAAGTTAATGACCTATTTTGAGATTTAATTATTTTTTTCATATTTTTCATTGTTATTTGTTTCTTCATATAACCTCCACTTTGTAAACTTCTAAAAAAATTATATAATTATTACTTCAAATCAAATTGAAGTGTGCTAAAATAATAATTGAAGTAATAATTATATAAAGATAAGAGGTTGATTAAAATGTATCATTCTAAAACTATTGGAGATGTCATAAAAGAATTGCAAAGTAGTAAAAATGGGCTTACAGAAAAAGAAGCGGAGAAACGTTTAAAAAATAATGGTTTTAATAAATTAAATGAAGCAAAAAAAGAATCTAATTTCAAAAAATTTATTAAAGAATTTAAAGATATAATGATAATTATTTTAATAATATCTGCTGGCATATCGTTTGCATTAGCCGTTATTAATCATGAATCATTTATAGATAGTATTGCTATCATTTTTATTGTTATACTTAATGCTATTATGGGATACATACAAGAAATAAAAGCTGATAAAGCTTTAGAATCTCTTAAAAAAATGCAAATTAATAAAGTAAAAGTAAAAAGAGATGATATTGTTAAAGAAATAGATAGTAAAAAATTAGTTATAGGAGATTTGATTTTATTAGAAGCGGGAGATACTGTACCCGCTGATGCAAGAATTATATGGGAATCATCATTAAAATGTGACGAATCTTCTTTAACTGGTGAATCAACTCCCCTTAATAAAAGCATAGAATCTTTAAGTGAAAATACACCTCTTGCTGAAAGAAAAAATATGATATATTCTGGTTCACCAGTAGTTTATGGTAAATGTCATGCAATAGTTACAGCTACGGGTATGAATACTGAAATTGGAAAAATAGCAAAGTATTTAGAACACGAAGAAAATGAAATAACACCATTAGAAATAAAAATAAATAATATTAGTAAATTTTTATCAGTACTAATATCAATAATAATATTTGTTATGTTTATAATAGGCTTAGTAAAAGGAATGAAATTACTTGAAATAATAATGTTATCAATATCTTTGGCAGTTGCAGCTATTCCAGAAGGATTACCGGCTGTTATAACAATAATTCAGTCATTAGGTGTATCTTTTATGGCAAAAAATAATGCTGTAATTAGAAAACTTTCTTCTGTAGAAACACTAGGATGTACAGAAGTTATTTGCTCTGATAAAACTGGAACAATTACTCAAAATAAAATGTCAGTTAGAGAAATTTATTATGATAATAGATTATTTGATATAGATGAAATACCTACTGATCATTTTTTATTAGATATAATGGCTTTAAATAATGATACTGTAAAAAGTGAAAATTCCTATATTGGTGATCCAACTGAGATTGCTCTATATAATGTTTGTGAAAATAAATTAATTGATATTGACAAACTAAATGAATTACACTGTAGAATTAATGAATTACCATTTGACTCTGATAGAAAAATGATGTCAACAATTAATGAGTATGATAATTGTATTAAAATTTTAACTAAAGGAAGTTTTGATTCTATAATAAATAATTGTGATAAAATACTAGAAAATGGAGTTATTAATAAATTAACTAAGAAAAAGAAATTAGATTTAAAAAAAATAGAAGAACAAGAATCAGATAAAGCTTACAGGCTTTTAGCATTTGCTTTTAAAGATTTAGATAAACAATTTGAATGTGATAAAAATTTAGAAAATAAACTAATTTTTGTAGGACTTGCTGCAATGATTGATCCACCTAGAAAAGATGTATATGAATCAATTACTATGTGTAAAAAAGCTAATATAAAACCAGTTATGATTACTGGAGATTCACTAAAAACTGCTGAAGCAATAGCTCGTGAGATTGGAATATTAACAGATAAAGATAAATCAATTACAGGAGTAGAATTAGACAAATTATCAGATAAAGAATTACAAGAAAAAGTTAGTGATTATTCAGTATATGCCAGGGTAAGCCCTATGAATAAACTTTCGATAGTAAATGCTTGGAAAGCTAATGGGAAAATTGTGGCAATGACTGGAGATGGAGTAAATGATGCGCCAGCATTAAAAAATGCTAATATAGGAGTAGGAATGGGTATCACAGGAACGGAAGTATCAAAAAATGTTTCAGATGTTATATTAGCAGATGATAGTTTTTCAACAATAGTAACAGCTGTAAGAGAAGGAAGAAGAATTTATGATAACATTAGAAACGTTTTGGTGTATCTTTTAACTGGTAATATATCAGAAGTATTAGTAGTATTTATTGCTATGATTTTTGGGACTGAAATTTTTAGCCCAATTCAACTACTTTATATAAACTTAATTACTGATAGTATTCCTGCAATAGCGCTTGCTTTTGAAGAAAGTGCAAAAGATATAATGCAAAGAAAAACAAGTAATAGAAAAACATTTTTTACTCAATTTTTAACAGTGAAAATGATTACTTCAGCAATATTAAAAACAGTTGCTGTACTTGTAGTTTATCTAATAAGTTATAAGATGTATAGTATTAATATAGCAGCAACTCAAGCTTTCTTAACATTAATATTTTTAGAAATGATATTCACATTTTCATGTAGAAACTTAAAAGAAAGCATGTTAGGAAGAAAAATGTTTGAAAATAAATATATAAATAAAAGTATGTTAATTTTAATTGCTTTTCAATTAATTATATTTCTAACTCCATTAAGAAGAATATTTGGTATAGCAAAATTAAGTATAATACAAATACTCTCATGTGCAGTAGTTGTTATAATAATTTACATAATTGATGAAATAACTAAAAAAATATTTACGAAAATTTTAAAGGATTGATTTTATGAATGATGTTTACAATGTTAGAAAAATCCCTTTATCCAATAATAAAGAAAGAAAAATAAGTCAATTAAAATATATTTTAGGAATGGAATTAAGTTTAAAAGAAAAAATACTATTAGGTAGAGACACAACTATAAAAGAAATAAATGGATATATATTAAAAGATTATTGTTGTTACCGAGCTGTAAATACTGAAACTTATAAAAAATATCTAGAAATGGGATATATTAGTAGTGGAATAATTGATGATGAATACGAAGAATATTATCTTGATAACACTTTGTATAACAATAATAAAGGAATAGATTGGTATCTTGGAGGAGTATGTTTGAAATATGGTGAAGTTATACTAGAATGTCCTGCTTATAAAAAATACTTTCAAGTTGCTTTTGATAATGGAAATGGGATGTCCAAAGATCCTACAGTTAAATTTATGAAATCTTCTGGATACAAAAATTGTATTCCAATTGAATTAGTGAAAGTAATCCATGGTTTAGATTTAGATAATGAAATTAATTTAAAGAAATGAATTAGTTTCACGGATAATTTACTTGAAGTTTACAAAATATTGACTTTTTTAAAAAAATGTATTATAATCGCGGTAAATAGGGAGTAATTTTATGGTTATT
>CADBMU010000001.1 GCA_902795845.1 uncultured Erysipelotrichaceae bacterium | reverse complement strand
AATTATAGCAAAAAGTATTCATAAAATAAATAAAAAGCAGTAAATTTTATAAAGAAATTTACTACTTTGCATCATACCAGTTTATTCCATAGTCGGCACTAACTTTTAAAGGAACACTAAGTTTAATAACGTTTTCCATTTTATCTTTAACTATTTGTTCAACACGTTCTTTTTCCTCTTTAACTACATCAAATATCAATTCATCATGAACTTGAATAATCATTTTAGTTTTAATATTTTCTTTTTTAAATGCTTCATATACTTCGACCATTGCTTTTTTTATAATATCTGCACTAGTTCCTTGAATTGGAGTATTAAGTGCTATTCTTTCTCCCGTTTGTCTAACCATATAATTAGCGTTATTTAATTCATCAATTACTCTTTTACGATTAAATAATGTTCTAACATAACCATTTTCATGAGCAAACTCAACTATTTCTTTCATGTAAGTCTTAACTCCTGGATATAATTCATAATATTTATCTATAAATTTTTTAGCATCTTTAATTGATATCTCTAAATTTTCACCTAATCCATATCCACTAATTCCATAAACTATTCCAAAGATAACTGCTTTAGCAGTTGAACGCATACTTTTAGTCACTTCTTTTTCATCTATTTCATGGATATCTGCTGCTACCTTTGTATGAATATCTTCTCCATTTACAAAAGCTTTTATTAAATCTTCAGATTTTGATATATGAGCAAGTAATCTTAATTCTATTTGACTATAATCAACACTTAAAATCAAATCATTAACTGGTAGAAAAGCTTTTCTTACTTTTCTTCCCTCTTCATCTCTAGCTGGAATATTTTGTAAATTTGGTTCAATTGATGATAATCTACCAGTTCTTGTATAATTTTGTTTAAAGATTGTATGTATTTTACCGTCTTTTTTAATATATGTTTCTAACCCTTCAAGATAAGTAGAATATATTTTACTTAAGTTTCTGTAAGCTAGAATTTTTTTAATAATTGGATGAGCATTAACTAATTTATTTAAAACTTTTACATCTGTTTTATATGTTTTTGTACCTTTTTTACCACCAGGAAGTCCAAGTTTTTCAAAAAGAACTTCTCCAAGTTGCTTTGGTGATGATATTTTAAATTCCATACCAGCAAGTTCATATATTTCATCAGTTAAAACATCTATTTTTTTCTTTGTTTCTTCTTTCATTTCATCTAAGACATTTTTATCAACTTTAACACCAGTAATTTCCATATCAGCAAGTACTTTTATCAAAGGCATTTCAATTTCTTCATACAATTTGAATTCATCATCTATTTTTAATTTATTAATATAAGAATCTCTTGTTTGTAAAATATAATTAGCTTTTTTAGCTATTTCTTTTTTTAAGTTTTCATTTAATGTAAAATCTTTTATTTCATAGTAAAAAGTTGCTTGATATTTGTCTTTATTCATTAAATATGCTATATCATCTTTAAATTCATAATTCAAAATACTTGCTGCAATACTTAAATCATAATTTACATCAGGGCAAGTAATATTTTGGTAATTTAAAGCAACAATATTCTTTTTTTGTTCAAATGTATATAATACATTATTTTTTATTTTATCTAAAACATCTTTTATTAAATCTTTCTTAACAAAATAGTTATTATTTTTTGTAGAAACTCCCATTCCAATTATATTACCATCATGATAATTAGTTTGATCTACTTCTATGTAAAAACTCATTTCGTCTTCTAAAGATATATCGTCACAAGTATTTATTTCTACAAAATTAAATTCTTTTTCTTTAGGTTTCTCTTTAAATGTTTTCATTAAAGAATAAAATTCTAAATCTTCATACATCTCATAAAGTTCATCACTTTCGATATGTTCATATTTATAATCTTCTAAATTTAAATCAATTGGAACTTCTCGATAAATTGTTGCTATTTCTTTACTCATAAAAGCATTATTTTTATCGATTATAAGTTTTTCTTTTGTCTTACCTTTTATCTCATCAATATGATTATAAATTTCTTCAATTGTTGGATACTTTTGTAATAAACTTAAAGCTGTTTTTTCTCCAATTCCTTTAACTCCTGGGATATTATCTGAAGGATCTCCTGCTAAAGCTTTTAAATCTATCATATTAATGGGATTAATTTTATAATCATCATAAAATGTTTTAGGATTATATCTTATATAATCTTTTTGCTTTAATAATTTAATATCAACTTGTTTTGATAATAATTGTAATAAGTCTTTATCACTAGAAACTATTGTAGCAATAAAATTATCATCACGTTCTACCTCGCTTGCAAGAGTTCCAATTATATCGTCAGCTTCATAAGGTTCTAACTCTAAAGTTTTTATTCCCATTTTATTAAGTAATTTTCTAGCATAAGGCATTTGTTTTTTTAAATCATCAGGAGTTTGTTGTCTACCTTCTTTATAAAAATCATACTTGCATTTTCTAAAGTTTTTACCTATATCAAAAGCAACCGCAATATAGCTAGGTTTTTCTTCTAAAATGATTTTATTAATCATAGTTACTAACCCATATAAAGCATTTGTAGGAAATCCCTTAGAATTTTTCATAACATTTCCTGTATATGCAGTTGCATAATAACTTCTAAAAAGTAAATTATTGCCATCAACTAAAATTATTTTCTTCATTATAACCACCGTTATTATTATATCAAAAAAAGTAAACTAAATATATAAGTTTACTTTAAATATCTTTATTATTTAATATTTTTTCAGGATTAATTTCAGTAAGTTCTATAAATTTTTCTTCTCCAATTAATTTAATAATCTTCTTTTTACATTTTAAAAAGCTATTAAAAAACATACTATTTTCATGATGAATATCTGTTCCAATTAAAGAAGCCTTATTATTTTTTAAAATATATTTAACAAGTTTTTCTGATTCTTTACCGTATTTTCCCAATATCGATTCATAATTAACTTGTAAAATTATTCCTTGATCAATCCATTTATCTAATATTTCATAATTCTGTTTTACAACCATGTATCTTTCAGGATGAGCCATAATTGGCACTAATCCTTTATTTTTTAATTCAAATATTATTTCATCAAGTTTTAAAATTTCATCATTTCTTGGTATTTCTATTAAAACATATCTTCCACTATTTAAAGAACAACAATTACCATTTTTTAGTTCATTTAATATATTTTCGTCTAAAAAAATTTCATTTCCTAAAAAAAGTTCTAAGTTAATATTTTCTTTTTTTATAATTTCTTTTAGTTTTAATAGTAATTGATACTTTTCAATATTATTTTTATTATAAGATGTTCCTTTTATGTAATGAGGTGTGATTATTATTTTCTCAAACCCTAAATTTTCTAATTTTTTCAAAGCATTTTTAGCTTCATCAAAACTTTGAACTCCATCATCAATATTAGGAATTAAATGACTATGAACATCAATCATTATTTATCTCCATAATAACCATAATAATTACTATTAACAAGTGGTGTTTTGTTAGCGATAACTCCAGCTATATTAGCATTGACATTACTTAAAGCTTGTTTTGTATTTTCAAGTATTTCAACATTTATATCACCAATTGAACTTACTATTACGACTTTATCTACTAAAGATGCCATTATTATTGAATCAGTAAGACCTGTAACAGGGGTTCCATCAAAAATAATATAATCAAATTTATTTTTTAACATTTGAATTACAACTTTACTCTTTGCAGATGCTAATAATTCACTTGGATTTGGTGGCATACTACCCATTGTAATTATAGATAAATTTTCAATATCAGTTTTCTTTATATATTTTTTTATATCAGTATTAATATCATCAATTAGTAAATTAGATAAACCTTTATCATTAGGTAAATTAAATATTTTGTGTAATCTTCCTTTTCGCATATCACAATCTACTAATAAAACTTTACTATTATTTTGAGCAAAAGTAACAGCTAAATTTGAACTTATAAAACTTTTTCCTTCACCTGGTACTGATGATGTAACTAAAATTGTTTTTAATTTTTCATCAACACTTGAAAATTGTAAGTTTGTTCTAACAATTCTTAGGGCTTCTGCAACATTAGATTTTGGATCATTTTGTACTATTAATTCACTTTTCATTATCTTCTGCCCTTTCTTTTTTCATTGTAATTTGGTACTCTTCCTAAAATAGGCAACTTAGTAATTTCTTCTATTTGTTCAACGCTTTTAACTGTTGTATCAAAATAAGCAAGAACAAATGCAATTAAACATCCCAAAACAAAACCGATAAAACCACCAATTATAAATTTTTTAATAAAACTCATATTAGCAGATGATTCAGGAATATCAGCTGAATCTAGGACACTAACATTTTCTATATTATATATTTTTGAAACCTCTGTACTAAATACTTTAGCAACGTTATTGGCAATTTTACTACATGTTTGAGGATTTTTATTTGTTACTGTAATAGAAATTATTTCTGTTTCATTTACTGCTGAAACAGATATCTTTTTAGCGAGTTCTTCTGTTGTCATATCAAGATTTAAATCATTGATTACTTGTTCTAGTACTTTCTTAGATTTTATAATTTCTTGATAAGTTGCTACTAGCTTAGAATTAATTGTTAAATCATTAGCTGTAATGGCATCGTCTTTTGAATTACTATTTGAAACTCCAGTTAAAACTAATGTTGTATTTGCTTTATAATATGGCTTTTCAAAAAACATTGAATAAATAAAAACCAATAAACAACTTAAAAATGTTATAAATGCAATCAAAACTATTCTTTGTTTAAAATTATTTAAAATTCTTTTTAAATCTATTTCTTGTGTCATAATATACCTCTTTATTCTTTAATTTATTATATCATAGCTCCTACTTATTTTAAAGAAAAAAGAAAGCTTAAAGCTTTCAATTTTTATAAGTAAATTATTTATTTTGTAACATGTTAAGTAAGTCAATTTTAAATTTATCTTTACTAGCATTAGCTTTAGAAATCATAATACCTTTATAAGTTTTTAATTCTGACATATGTCCTTCAAGTAATATTTCTGATGGAGTTATTGTATCAAGCATAACTGTTTCTTCTTTTTTATAAACAGTATAATGTAATTTAACTTCACCATGTACTTGAGCAAACATTTTATCACTTGGTAATTTTAATTCATAAGTTTCTGTACCAGCTTTTTTATTTTGTGATACTAATTCACCAACGAATTCTCCATTTCTAAGTGCTGGATAATAATCAAAATTTAACTTTTTAAAAGCTATCATATTATATTTTTTTAAAGCTCTTTCTAATTTATGATATTCATTTTCATCTATATAATCTAAAACATAACCTTTCATTAATAATTCCCCCTTTATGTTCCTGATACATGTATTATAGCATAATTTGAAAAATATGTCAAATTAACGTCTAGTATAAAGATTTTTCTTGCTATTTTTCTTATGTATATACTGATTTTAGCACAAAATTCATTAAATGTCAAATTGTGTCGAACAAACATATATTCTCACCCTATTTAAGTTATGTTTTAGTTTATTAATATTTATTCATTATTCTTTTTTAATTCGATTAATGTTTGACCTATGTTCATTACATCTAATTCAAAATTTTCAACTAATTTATCTTGTTTTAAAATTTCATGAACTTTTCTTTTTAATGCTCCACTACCCTTGCCATGAATAACTACAATATACTTATTTTTCATTTTATAATTATCTTTTATAAAATCCTGAACGACAAAAACTACTGTTTCAGTAGTTTCGCCATGTACATCTATTTTAGGATATTTATTTAGTACCATTCTCATTATTTATTACTTCTTCATTAGTATTATTTGTAGTGTTTATATCATTAGGAACTGGTGTAGTATTAACAACACCAGTAGTGTTTTCTGTATTTGATTTACTTGGTTCTTCACCACCAGCTGGTTTATCAGTTTGTGGTAAAACCGGTTCAACTTTTGCCTCTATTGGGCCAAATTTTTTCTCATAGTAACTTGCTATATCACTAAATAATGGAACTGATTCTTTAACACCTATTTTACTAAGTGATAAACCAGCAGCAATAGATGCAATTCTAATTATTTTTTCAATTTCATATTTACGAGATAATCCCATTAAAAAGGCTGCATTAAAAATAGCACTAAATCCTGTTGAATCTTTTACATTTTCAACTTTTAAACCAGGCATTACTTTTATTTGATTATTATCAAGATACATTGCTCCATGGTTATTTAAAATTATTATTACTGTACTATTACTATATTTAATAGCTATTTTTTTATATAATTCTAAAAGCGTAGTTGGATTATTAAAATCAGCAACTATTCCAGTTAGTTGTTCAGCAAAATTTTGAGATGCAATGATATATCTTGCATACTTACATAATTCAACATTAGATTTTGTAAATTCATTAGCTCCTAAAACTGTAATAGCATTAGAATATTTATTTACAACACTAATTCCTGAAGTATATTCATAACCATCTAAATAAATAATTTCTGGCAAAAAATCAAATTCATATTTTTTTACATGAGGTTCTTTTTCACAAATTGAAAATACCGTCCTATTACCATTAGTTTTATTAATTAATATAAATGAAATTGGTGTTTTAGATTCAAAAACTGTTTCTACAGTATGTGCTTTTACACCATCTTCTTCTAAATCTTTTTTTATTTTATTACCTAAATCATCACCACCAACGGCAGCTGATAAATAAACTTCTTCATTCCATTTAGCTAAAGCATAAGATGTGTTGCAAGCTTCTCCACCACTTGATTCTATTTTCTCTTTCAAATCATATTTTAATCCTTCAATTGGAAATCCATCTATTGGTAAACTATAATCATAAGTTATTTTTCCCATACATAATATTTTCATTTAATCACCCTTTATTCTAAATTTATTATACAATATTTTAATAATTTAACAAAGAAAAATTTTATTTATTTGTATTAGCATAATAATTTCTTTCAGCTAGATCTTGTGAAACCCAATCAAGATCACTTGAATCACTATCTCCTTCTTCATTTAAATATTCTTCCAAATCATAAATTAATTCATTAATAGAGCTATATTTTTTATAATCAAAACCGTATCTTTCTAGTATTTCGATGTGTTCATCACTAAGAAGTAAGCCATTGTCCCTATTTTTTAACATATTTTTTTCAATTTCTTTTACTATTTCATCACTATTTTCCATAACATCACTTTTCCTCTTAATATTTTAACATAAAATTGAATAAAATGTGATATAATGAATATCAACTTTAAAAAGGATGGGTTACAATGAACATATACATTTCTGATGATATAAGATATTTAAATAATATAATAAATATTGAGAATGAAATTATTAATGGCAGCTTAATTGTAATAGTGGCTCCCTTTTTTAGTAATTATTTAGTTGATTATTCATTTTTAAAAAGTCTAAATATTTCTTTTGAAAATCAAATTGTTTATTTAGCACCAGGTTATTTAACAAGATTTATTAGTCTAAATAATAATAATTTGAAAATTAGAACTTATTCTTTTGGACCTAAAGATACTTCAGATATAATTAACTGGATAAAAGAATATCATAAAAGTGAGTCAATTGTTCAAAAGGTAAATATTCAACCTTTTTATAAATATACTTTTAAAAATTTTGATTATAATAAATTAAACGATTTTAATTATAATACTTCTATTTGCAAAGAAAATATTTCTAAAAATAGTCCAAAAGAAATAATTTTTACTTCTTTAATTGATATCAATAAAATTCCAAAAAATAATTTAAAAGAATATTTAAAAAATAGTAATCTTTTAGTCATCATTTATGATTTATTTGATATAACTGTTCAAGATTATAATACTTTTATCAACGATACACTTAGTTATTTAAAAAAAATTATAATAAGTCAAGAACAAATTTTATTATTTCAAAATGGTATAGTAGGAAAGACTTTAGATAATTATTCTTTAAATTTTGGCTGGGATAGTTCTGATTTAAATAGTTTTATTTATAGTACAGTGACTTTTCTTAAAACTAAAGGTTACAAAATTAAGGATATACATAATTACTTTTCTAATTCAAAAGAATCTAGAAAGTTATT